>NZ_BAAAXG010000012.1:300000-525707 GCF_039535475.1 Streptomyces showdoensis
GACCTGAGGCGCCGCCTCGACGGGCGGCACGGTGAACTCGCGCACTGACCTGCTCCTCGCCCGCTCGATGTCGCGATCCGTACGGCGCCGGTGACGGTACCCCACGGCGCTCACGGGCGGGAGGGCCTTCACCAAGCCGCGACATTGACCGTATCCACAGGTCAGGCCCGGGAAACCGGACAAGTGGAGGCGGCCGGGGGCCCGTTGCGTGACCGCCGGTAAGCCGTGGGGGCCGGAATCTCCACGGAATCTGTACGGGCCGCTCACCGGGACACCCGGTGAGCGGCGGGGGAAGGGGGCGCAAGAGGGGTGTCGGCCGTTTCCGGGCGGGGACGGTCCGAAGTCCCGGGGGCTTTCCCCCGGGGGGAGGTCGCAGGCCCGCCCGGCTCGCGCGCCGCGCCCTCAGCGCGGCCGGTGCAGCCGGTCGCCGCCGGCCAGGATCGCCGCGGCCAGCGCGTCCGCCGCGTCCTGGGTCGCCCCGCCCCGCCGCCCCGTGCGCAGCACGAAGTCGACCGCGCCCAGCTCCGGCAGCCCGGCCCGCGCGGGGACCTCCACCAGGCCCGGCGGGACCAGGCCGCGGGTGTGCGCCATCACTCCGAGGCCGGCCCGGGCCGCCGCCACGTTCGCGCTCAGGCTCGTGCTCGTGCACGCGATCCGCCACGGCCGCCCCTGCTCCCGCAGGGCCTCCAGGGCGCGGGCCCGGGTGATCCCGGGCGGCGGGAAGACGATCAGCGGCACCGGGCGCTCCGGGTCGAGCCGCAGCCGCGGCGAACCGATCCACACCAGCACGTCCTGCCAGACCAGCTCGCCCCCGGTCTCGTCGCCCCGCCGCTTGGCCAGGATCAGATCGAGCCGCCCCGCCTCCAGCCGGGCCTGGAGCGTGCCGGACAGCTCCACCGTGAGCTCCAGGTCGACCTCGGGGTGCTCGCGCCGGAAGGCCTCGAGGATCTCCGGCAGACGGGTCGTCACGAAGTCCTCCGAGGCGCCGAAGCGCAGCCGCCCGCGCAGCCGGGTGCCGGTGAAGAAGGCCGCCGCCCGCTCGTGCGCCTCCAGGATCGTGCGGGCGAAGCCGAGCATGGCCTCGCCGTCCTCGGTGAGCTCCACGCCGTGCGTGTCCCGGACGAAGAGGGGGCGGCCGGTCGCCTCCTCCAGGCGGCGCACGTGCTGGCTCACGGTCGACTGGCGCAGTCCGAGCCGCCGGGCTGCCTGGGTGAAGCTCAGGGTCTGCGCGACCGCGAGGAAGGTGCGCAGCTGCGTCGGCTCGTACACGGTCACGGTCACCCGCCGACCGTACCGCGCGGGAGGGCGGTCATCACGTTTCGTGATGACAGTCAGTGTGCTGTGCGGGATTCCCGATCGCCCGGCGGTCGACCAGGATGGACGCATGAGCTCCCCCGCGTCCCGTCCGTCCCGCAGGCCCCTGCTGCCGTCCTGGCTGCCGGTCGACCCGTACATACTCGCGCTGCTCGGCACGGTCGGCCTGGCCGCGCTGCTGCCCGCCTCCGGGACGGCCGCGACGGTGGCGGAAGGCGCCTCGAAGGCGGCCGTGGCGCTGCTGTTCTTCCTCTACGGGGCGCGCCTGTCGACCCGCGAGGCGCTGGACGGGCTCACCCACTGGCGGCTCCACGTCACCGTCCTGGCCTGCACCTTCGTCCTCTTCCCGCTGCTCGGGCTGGCGGCCCGGGGGCTCGTGCCGGCGGTGCTCACGCCCTCGCTGTACGGCGGCCTCCTCTTCCTCTGCCTGGTGCCGTCCACCGTCCAGTCCTCGATCGCCTTCACCTCGATCGCCCGCGGCAACGTGCCCGCCGCCATCTGCGCCGGCTCCTTCTCCTCGCTCGCCGGGATCGTCCTCACCCCGCTCCTGGCCGCGGCCCTGCTCGGCAACGGCGCGGGCGGCTTCTCCTCCGACTCGCTGGTCGAGATCGTGCTCCAGCTGCTCGTGCCCTTCCTGGCGGGACAGCTGCTGCGCCGCTGGGTGGGCGGCTTCCTCGTCCGGCACAAGAGGGTGCTCGGCTACGTCGACCGGGGCTCGATCCTCCTCGTCGTCTACACCGCCTTCAGCGCGGGCATGACCCAGGGCGTCTGGCGGCTCGTCACCCCGGCCCGGCTCGGCCTGCTGCTGGCGGTCGAGGCGGCGCTGCTGGCCCTGATGCTCTCGCTGAGCTGGTACGGGGCCGAAACGGCTCGGCTTCGGGCGGGAGGACCGGATCGCGATCCAGTTCGCCGGATCCAAGAAGAGCCTGGCGGCCGGACTCCCCATGGCGAGCGTCCTGTTCGGCGCCCAGGCCGCGCTCGCGGTGCTGCCGCTCATGCTCTTCCACCAGATGCAGCTGATGGTCTGCGCGGTGATCGCCAGACGGCGGTCGCGGGATCCGGAGGAGGGGACCACCGGCCACGGCACGCCCCTCCCGGGCCAGGACTCCGTTGGCGGGATCACATCCCCGGCCGTCCCGCGATGATCATCGGGGCCGCTACGGTGCTCCCATGCCCGCACTCGATCCCGGCAGCACCGCGCTCGTCCTCGTCGACCTGATGGAACGCATCGTCGCGCTGCCCCTCGCCCCCCGCCCCGGCACCGACGTCCTCGCCGCGGCCGACCGCCTCGCCGAGGGCTTCCGGGCCGCCGGCGCGCCCGTCGTCCACATCCGGGTCGAACGGCCGGGCGTCGACACCCAGCCGCCCGGCAGCGAGCTCGTCGCCGCACTCGTCCACGAGGGCGACCCCGTGGTCGTCAAGCGCACCATCGGCGGGTTCCAGGACACCGCCCTGCACGAGCTCCTCGCCGGACACGGCGTCTCCACCCTGGTGTTCGGAGGCATCGCCACCAACCTCGGCGTCGAGTCCACCGCCCGCGCCGCCGCCGACCTCGGCTACGAGCTCGTCTTCGCCGAGGACGCGATGACCGCGCTCACGGCCGACGAGCACCACGCCTCCGTCCGGCTCGACTTCCCCCGCCTGGGCACGGTCGCCGCCACCGCCGAGATCACCCTGGACGGCTCCTCATGACCCGGGTGCCGATACGGTACGGGGCCCCGCCCCTGCTCGCTCGTCGTCTGCCGCGGCTTGCTGCTGCGGCGACGCCCGCAAGAACCCCGGCATGGACCACGCCGGCCAGCTCGCCCGCCTCCGCGAGGCCGCCGCGGCCTCCGGCGGCCGGCTCCTCGTCCGCACCAGCGACTGCCTCGGCCCCTGCGCCCAGGCCAACGTCCTCGTCGTCCAGCCCTCCACCGAGGGCCGCCGCCGCGGCGGCCGGGCGGCCTGGATCGGCTGGAGCGCCGACCAGGACTGCCTCGACGAGATACTCGCCTGGACGGCCGCGGGCGGCCCCGGCGTCGCCCCGGCCCCGGCCGCGCTCCAACTCCAGATGATCGACCCGCCGAAGAACTAGAACCGGCCGTTCGGTAGGCTCCTTCCGCAACACGACGCTGAGGCGAAAGGGTCACGGGGTGGCGCGAGTTGCAGTGATGGGCGGGGGCATCGGCGGGCTGGGGACGGCGCTCATGCTCGGCAGACGGGGCCACACGGTGACCCTGTTCGAACAGGACCCGCGCCAGGCCGGGGACGACCCGGACCAGGACTTCCACGACTGGGCCAGGCCCCGCGTCCCGCAGGCCGTCCAGCCGCACTCGTTCCTCGCCCCCGTGCGCACCGTGCTGCGCGCCGAGGCGCCGGACGTCTACGAGGACCTGCTGGCGCGCGGCGCCCGGGAATACCACGACTTCGACTGGTTCGACCGGCATCCGCCGCACCGGCCGGGCGACGAGGACCTGGTGACCCTGCGCACCCGCCGCATCGTCCTGGAAGCCGCCCTCGCGGCGGCCGTACGGCGGGAGGGCGCCGTCGAGGTCCGCGGCGGCCGCCGGGTGGACGGCCTGACCTTCGAGGCGGGCGCCCCCACCCGGGTCACCGGCGTCCGGACGGGCGAGGAGACGCACCGGGCCGACCTGGTCGTCGACGCCTCCGGGCGCCGCTCGCGGGTCCCCGGCTGGCTGACCGAGGCCGGCTGCCGCCCGCCCGTCGTCGAGAGCCACCGCACCGGCATCGCCTACCTGTGCCGCTGGTACCGCCTGCGCCCCGACGGACCGCGCGACCCCGGGCGGGTGCAGAACGGCTCGTCCGCGCCCTTCGCCCTCGCCGGCGTCTTCCCCTCCGACAACGACACCTTCGCGCTGCACCTGGTGGTCTCCACCGGCGACCCGACCCGCGGCGCGCTCACCGACCCCGCCGTGTTCGAAGCGGCCGCACGCCGTTTCCCCGCCACCGCCGCCTGGCTCGACCTGGACCCCGAACCCCGGTCCGCCGTCCTCGCGATGGCCGGCCTGGACAACCGCTGGACCTCCCTCACCGACGCCGAGGGCCCCGTCGTCGCCGGCCTGGTCAACGTCGGGGACAGCCTCCTCCACACCAACCCCACCCTGGGCCACGGCGTCGCCATGGGACTGCGCGCCGCCCAGCACGTCGCCGCCCACGCCGACCGCATCGCGGCCGACCCCACCGCGTACCACGACTGGACCGCCGAGGCCCTCCGCCCGCTGTTCGACGCCCAGGTCACCGCCGACCGCGGCCACGAACAGCGCCTCGCCGAGGGCGCGGCGCCCGCCGAGGAAGCCCTCGACGGCACGGCACCCCCCCGAAGGCACCCCCGAAGGCCCCGCCGAGGACGCGACGCCCGCCGACCTCCGCGTCGCCGCCCGGTCCGCCTGCGCCTTCGACGACCCCGTCGTCATGCGCGCCCGCGCCCAGGTGCGCCACCTCCTGCTCACGGCCGACGAGGCCTACGGCACGGAGGAGGTCCAACGGCACCTCACCGCCTGGCTGGACGCCCGGCCCGAGTTCACCCCCGGGGACGACGGCCCCACCCGCGAGGAGTGGAACACCCTCACGCGCGTCTGACGCGCACACCGGGCGACGAGCCCCGCCCCGGGCGCCGGCACGGACCGGCGCCCGGGGAACGCCCCCGGCTCGGGCCCCCGCCTCAGGCCCCCGCCTCGGGCCCCCGGCTCAGGCCTCCGCCGCCGGCACTCCCAGCGCGATCCGGTGCTCACCCGCGTACACGTTCATGTCCTGCCCGCGGAGGAAGCCCACCAGCGTCAGCCCCGTCTCCGCCGCCAGGTCCACCGCGAGCGAGGACGGCGCCGACACGGCCGCGAGCACCGGGAGGCCCGCCATCACGGCCTTCTGCGCGAGCTCGAAGGAGGCCCGCCCCGACACCAGCAGCACCGCCCGCTCCAGCGGCAGCAGCCCCTCGCGCAGCGCCCGCCCCACCAGCTTGTCCACCGCGTTGTGCCGGCCCACGTCCTCCCGCACGTCCAGCAGTTCGCCGTCCTCCGAGAACAGCGCCGCCGCGTGCAGACCGCCGGTCCGGTCGAAGACGCGCTGGGCCGCGCGCAGCCGGTCGGGCAGGGCGGACAGCAGGGCGGGCGTGAGCCGCAGCGGGGGAGCGTCGGCGATGGGGAAGCGGGCCGTGGTCCGCACCGCGTCCAGACTGGCCTTGCCGCACAGACCGCAGGACGAGGTGGTGTAGACGTTCCGCTCCAGGGTGATGTCCGGGACCGCCACCCCCGGCGCGAGCTGCACGTCCACCACGTTGTACGTGTTGGAGCCGTCCTCCTTCGCCCCGGCGCAGTACACGATGTTCCGCACGTCCGACGCGGCCGCCAGCACGCCCTCGCTGACCAGGAACCCCGCCGCCAACGCGAAGTCGTCCCCCGGCGTGCGCATGGTGATGGCGATCGGCCGCCCGTTCAGCCGGATCTCCAGCGGCTCCTCCGCCACCAGGGTGTCCGGCCGCTCGTTCACCGCCCCGCCCCGGATGCGCACGACACGCCGTCGCTCGGTGACCCGTCCCATTGCCTGCACCCGATTCCGTCCGTGCGGTAAGCCCCCTGGGGCCTGACCGCCCCATTCTCCTCTTGTCACGGTCGGACAGGCACTTCGGGTGAATCTTGGTGGTTTACGTCACCTGTTACCCATCAGTCGCTCACGAGACTGGGTGGTCCTGCCGACGAACGAACCACCGAGGGGGTCCCGGGCATGACGGGCACTCGAATCGCCGCGCTCGGGCACTACCAGCCCGCCAAGGTGCTCACCAACCACGACCTGGCCGCTCTCGTCGAGACGAGCGACGACTGGATCACCAGCCGGGTCGGCATCCGCACCCGGCACGTCGCCGGACCCGAGGAGCCGGTCGACGAGCTCGCCGCCCACGCCGGCGGCAAGGCGCTCGCCGCCGCCGGCCTCTCCGCGGCCGACGTCGACCTGGTCCTGGTCGCCACCTCCACCGCCATCGACCGGTCGCCGAACACCGCCGCCCGCGTCGCCGCCCGGCTCGGCATGGGCTCGCCCGCCACCATGGACCTCAACGTGGTGTGCGCCGGCTTCACCCACGCGCTGGCCACCGCCGACCACGCCGTCCGCGCGGGCGCGGCCCGCCGCGCCCTGGTCATCGGCGCCGACAAGATGACCGACGTCACCGACTGGACCGACCGCACCACCTGCGTCCTCGTCGGCGACGGCGCCGGCGCCGCGGTCGTCGAGGCCACCGAGACCGACACCGGTGCCATCGGCCCCGTCCTGTGGGGCTCGGTCCCCGAGATGGGCCACGCCGTCCGCATCGAGGGCACCCCGCCGCGCTTCGCCCAGGAGGGCCAGTCCGTCTACCGCTGGGCCACCCAGCAGCTGCCCGCCCTCGCCCGCCAGGCCTGCGCGCGCTCCGGCATCGCCCCCGAGGAGCTGGCCGGCGTGGTGCTGCACCAGGCCAACCTGCGCATCGTCGAGCCGCTCGCCGCGAAGATCGGCGCCGTCAACGCCGTCGTCGCCCGCGACGTCGTCGACTCCGGCAACACCTCCGCCGCCTCCGTACCGCTCGCCCTGTCCAAGCTGGTCGAGCGCGGCGAGCTGCCCTCCGGCGCGCCGGTCCTCCTCTTCGGCTTCGGCGGCAACCTCTCCTACGCCGGGCAGGTCGTCCGCGTCCCGTGACGCGCGACCGGGGCCCGCGCAGGCCCTGACGCGGCGGCCCGCCGCCGGTGCACCGTTCGGCGGAGCCCGGTGGCGGGGCACCGGGGGCGGGCCTAGCTTCGATCGCGGCGAGGGTCTTTTGACGGCCCGTCCGCGGAATCCCTCCGCGTCCGCCCCTGCGTGATCCGGAGGACCGCCATGCGCGCGATACGCGTCGCCACCGCCCTGCTCGCCGCCCCCCTCGCCACCGCCGCCCTCGCCCTCGCGGCGCCGGCGGCGCTGGCGGAGGACGGCGGACCGAAGGACGGCACGGGACACGGCATCACGTCCTTCGGCTTCTCCGTCACCCCGCAGACCGTCGCGCCCGGCGGCACCGTCACGCTCAAGGCCGACGGGTGCGAGGTGCCCTCCGTGACCGTCGAGTCCGGGGTCTTCGACACCGTCACCCTCTCCGAGGGCCACCAGGGCACCGCCACCGTCGACTTCGACGCCAAGGCGGGCACCCAGTACGAGGTGACCTTCGACTGCAAGGGCGAACGCGGCACCACCCAGCTCACCGTCTCCGGCACCGGCGGACACCAGGACGGCGGCACCACCGGCGCCCACAAGGGCGTCAAGGCCGGCTTCGGCACCGCCGCGGGCGCGGACGGCTCCGACGGCATCGGCGTCACCGAGGCGGTCACCGGCGCGGTGCTCATCGTGGGCGCGCTCGGCGCCGCCGTGGTGCTGATCCGCCGCCGCGGCACCTCCGGCACCTGAGCCGGGCCGAGGGGAACCCGATACGGCCCCTCCGCCCCGGAGTGACGAGGTCCGGAGCGGAGGGGCGCCAGTCCCACCCCCGCACGGGGGTACGAGGAGAGGGCGAGGGCGGACGGTGCAGGGGTCGAACGGGCCGGGACGGCGCGGCGCCTGGGGCGTCGTCGCCGTCGTCCTCCTGATCGGGGTGCACCTCCTGCGCGGCGGCACGGACGCGCTCCGGGCCGACGGCCCGCCGCAGCCCCTGGCCGCCGCCGCCCCCGACACCGCCGGAGCGGTCCCCGCCGCCGTCCCCGACGCGGCCCCCGGCCCGCTGCCCGCCTCGCCGCCCGTCCGGGTCCGGGTGCCGGCCCTCCGCGTCGACGCGCCGGTCGCCCGGGTGGGCCTGGACGCCGACGGCTGGATCGAGGCCCCGCCCCCGCGGGAGCGCGCCCTCGCCGGCTGGTTCACCGGCGCCGTCACCCCCGGCGAACGCGGCACGGCCGTCGTCGTCGGGCACGTCGACACCCCGGAGGGCCGCGGGGTCTTCTACGATCTCGGCGCCCTCGCCAAGGGGCGGCAGGTCGAGATCGCCCGCGCGGACGGCCGCACCGCCGTCTTCACCGTGTACGGCATCGAGCTCGTCCCCAAGGACGGCTTCCCCGCCGCCCGCGTCTACGGCTCCACCGGCCTGCCGGAACTCCGCCTGATCACCTGTGGCGGCCCGTACGCGCCGGACGGCGGCTACGCGGGCAACGTGGTCGTCTCGGCCCGGCTGACCGCCGTCCGGAGCCGGTGACCCCCGCGACCGGCCCCGGACGCGACCTGACGGACTTCCGGAACGGACTGGACCGGGACCGGAGGGGGGCCGTCAATGGGAGGGCAGGGAGCCGGCGTCGGGGGGCGTCGGGCTCCCACCGGCACCCCGGCGCTCAGCCGATGCCCTGTCGGTCCGGCTCCAGGGCGAAGGCCCGGTCCGCCGCCTCCGGCACCGTGCGCTCCACCAGCTGGACCAGGAGCGTGCGGTGCCGCAGCAGCGGCTCGGCGCGCTCCGGCGGGACCCGCGTCAGCAGGTCGTCCAGGCCCGCGAGCATCCGCCGCGACACCTGGGGGCTGCCCGCCGCGCAGCCGCGGATCTCGGCGAAGCCCAGGTCCACCAGGTCCGTCCACTCCGGCCCGTCCTGCACGAGCCGCACCGTCCCGCCGCCGCGCCGCCGGTCCCGGTACGCGACCGCCCCCAGCGGCCGGTCGGCGAGCGCCGCCAGGAACTGGACGATCCGGTCCAGGCACTGCACGGCCGTCGTCGGGTCGTTGACGGCGGGGGAGAGCGCCCGCAGCGCGATGTCCGAGAGCTGCCGCAGCCCGAAGCCCAGGTCCTGGTGGAAGGTCCGCTCGATGCCCACCGACACCGCGCTCGCCACCCGGCGCGGCACCGTCCCGCCGTGCACGGCCAGGATCGGCGTCCCCGGCACCACGAAGTCGCCGATCCGCGGCAGCAGCCGCAGCACCACCCCGTGCCGCCGGGCCGCCGCGACCAGGAGCGCCGTGTTCACGTCCCGCAGCACCCCCGCCCGGCCCCGGTACACCAGCTCGCCGCTCGCCGGCCCGAGCTCCCCGGCCCCCGCCGGGTGCGCCGGGGTCTTCTCCAGCACCCGGAACGCCTCCCAGGTGATCCGGTCGACCACGTGGCCCACCCGCATCAGCCGCAGCGTCGAGTTCACGTACGCCACGAAGAGCAGCAGGCTGAGGGCCACCATCACGAGCGTCAGGATCGACTGCACCAGGGGCACGGTCGTCACGAGCCGCGGGTCGGTCTCGCTCTCGTACGAGGTCAGCACGAGCAGCGACAGCAGGAAGGTGGAGAGGAAGACGGAGAAGGCCGCCTTCGTGATCCGGCTCCGGATGAAGATCCGCACGATGCGGGGGCTGAACTGCCCGCTCGCCATCTGCACGGCGACCAGCGAGATCGAGAAGACCACACCGATGAAGGTCATCATGGCCGAGCTGATGGTGGTCACGATCGTCTTCGCGTCGTCGGCGATCCCGACGAGGTCCGTGACCGCCTCGTACTCCCCGGCCTCCTGCAGCGTCTCGACGATCGCCGTGTCCAGGCCGGAGCATCCCCACCACAGCAGGGTGATCAGCACCATCGACGCGACGGGCGCGAACCAGAAGGTGTCCCGCAGGTGCTCGCGCAGCGGCGAGAGCATCCGGGGCCTGCGGTACGGGACGGAGGGCGAAGGACGGTCCATCCGGCGCAGGGTAGGCGCAGTCGTCCCCTAGGGAGCGGCGACGCCCCGTGCGCCCCGAGTCGTACCCGGAACGGTCCTCCGGACGTACGAGACCGGGCCCCGGCGGCGCCGAGGATGGAACACATGAACCGCACCGCCCTCGCCCTCGCCGCCGCCGGCACCTTCGCCGCCCTCGCCTTCACCGGAGCCGTCGCCGCTCCCGCCGTCTCCGACTGGTGGGACGGCCGCCACGACGAGTACGCGTCGTACGCGACCGGCTCCGCCGCCAAGGCCGACCGGGCCTCGGTGCCGCGCTGGCTCCCGGACGCCGCCGCCTCCGTCGAGTACGGCATGAAGACCACCGGCGGCGACCGCGCCCTGAAGGCCGGCCTCCCGTCGGCCGAGCTGCCCGCCGGGTGCACGCCCCTCCCGTCCGACGCCTCCCGCCCGGCCCCGGTCCTCACCCCCGACTGGTTCCCCGAGGACGCGAAGGAGAAGGCCACCGCACGCTGCGGCCTCTACTACGCGTACACGGACGGCCACACCCTGTACGCCTGGCAGGACAACCAGGACTGGATCAAGGACAACAAGGCGGGTTCACCCCACTGACCACGGAAAACGCTGGTGAAAGGCACCTCGAACCCCTGGTAGAGTTATCCATGTCGCCGCGGGGAACACCCCGGAGCGGCAGACACCCGGTCCGGGTGGCGGAATGGCAGACGCGCTAGCTTGAGGTGCTAGTGCCCTTTATCGGGCGTGGGGGTTCAAGTCCCCCCTCGGACACCAGACGGAAAGACCCCAGCGAGAGCTGGGGTCTTTCCGCGTTTCTACCCCTCGGCCTTGCGCGCCACGACCAGCCGGCAGTTGGGGCTGCCGTCCTCCCGCACGCCCAGGGAGGGCAGCGGCAGCAGCTCCACCCGGAATCCGGCCGCCTCCAGGCGGCGGCGGACGTCCGCGAGGCGGAAGGTGCGGTAGTACATGACGAACGGGGGCCGCCACAGCGCGTTGCGGACCCGCATCACCGCGTCGAAGCCCCACAGCGTCCAGTAGGGGGCGGAGCCGACGCGGGGCGGGGCGGGCAGCGGGAAGGCGAGGGTGCCGCCGGGGCGCAGGGCCGCGTGGACGCCGCGGAAGAGGGTCTCCTGCTCGGCGGGGAGGAAGTGGCCGAAGGCGCCGAAGCTGACCGCGAGGTCGAAGACCGGGGCGAAGGGGAGGTCGAGCGCGTCGGCCCGGACGAGGGTCGCCTCCGGGTGCGCCGTACGGGCCCCGGCGAGCATGCCGGCGCTGAAGTCGACGCCGGTGACGGGCCCCGCGCACACCGAGCGCAGGACCGAGAGCCCCGCGCCCGTGCCGCAGCAGACGTCCAGGCCGGTGTCGAAGGGGCCGAGCGGCTCCAGGGCGTCGGCGACCGCGCCCAGCAGGCGGTCCGGGGTGCGGAACGGGGTCGCGTCGAACGTGGCGGCGAGCAGGTCGTAGCCGTGCTCGACCGACGAGAGGGCCTGCACGGTCAGCTCGCGGAGGGTGGGGCCCTCGGGGGAGAACATGCCCCGACCCTACGGTCTACCGCCCGGCGGTCACAGGGTGCTGCGCACCTGCGGCGGCACGCTCCAGGCCGGGGCGATCCCGGTCAGCTGGCAGATGAGCAGGTAGAGCGGGATGGGCGGGGTGTACGGGGAGCCGCCGTCCGGGTGGTGGATCAGCCGAGGGCGGCGGTCGGGGACGACGGCGCCCGGGGCGTAGCAGGAGGGCAGCGGCCAGGTCAGGTCGAGGTCGGAGCCGGCCGGGACCAGCCACCACCACCAGTCGCCGTCCGCGTACACACAGCCCTTGGCGGGGAGCCGGGACAGGATGCGGAAGCCGTAGCGGGCGGGGACGCCGACGGCGTCGCAGCCGAGGGTGGCGGGGAGGTCGGCGGGGAGGCGGAGGCGGGTCACGCCGACGGGGTTGCGGCGGGGGTAGTTCTCGGGGCTCTTGCGGGCGCGCGGGACGAGCAGCGTCGCCATGGACCTCAGCACGGCTCCGCCATGCCGTGCGCGAGCTCCGCCCAGACGACCTGCGCCGTGCCGTGTCCGGTGCGGTCGGCGCCCCAGGCCGCGCAGAGCGCGTCGACGAGGATGAGGCCGCGGCCCCGCTCGTCCTCGCCGCACTCGCGTATGCAGGGTCCGGCGGGGCCGCCCTCGTCGCGGACGGCTATCCGCAGCCGCTCCTCGCCCTCGCGGAGCTCGCAGACGACGCGGGCGCTCGCGGTGTGGACGACGGCGTTGGTGACGAGCTCGGAGACGACGAGCAGGACGGTGTCGCGTATCTCCGGGTCACAGCCCCACAGGACGAGGCGTTCCTCGGCGAGGCGGCGGGCGCGGGCGACGGACTCGGTGCGCGCGGGCAGTTCGAAGGCGAACCTGCGGACGTCGGAGTGGGGGCGTGGGCGCTGGGTCATGACGCGAGGGCTCATGAGACCTGAGGAGTGCGCGTTACCAGAAGCCACGACCGGATCCTCACAACTGTGGGCAGGATGCCGTACGCACTCCTCCGCGGCGGCGCACGGCGGCAGTGCGTACTGGTACACCGGAATACTGTGCTCCTGAGTCGGACACTTGGCAAGTGGCACTCTGAAAATTGCAGAGTGCTGTGTTCTCTCTGGCGGTGTTCGTGGCACACTCGTCCAAACAGCGCGTCGGGGAGGTCTTGAGAGTGAGCGAGCCGCGGTCCGCCCCCACGGTGGGACAGGTCGTACTCGGCAAGCGTCTGCAGGATCTGCGGGAGCGGGCCGGCCTCAAGCGGGAAGAGGCCGCCAAGATCCTCCGGGTGGCCCCGGCCACGATCCGGCGCATGGAGACGGCCGAGGTCGCGCTGAAGATCCCGTACGTCCAGCTCCTGCTGAAGGCGTACGGCATCAAGGACTCCGAGGCGGAGGGCTTCGTCGCCCTCGCGGAGGAGGCCAACCTCCCCGGCTGGTGGCAGCGGTTCCACGACGTGCTGCCCGGCTGGTTCTCCATGTACGTCAGCCTGGAGGGGGCCGCGAGCCTCATCCGTGCCTACGAGCCCCAGTTCGTCCCCGGTCTGCTGCAGACCGAGGACTACGCCCGTGCCATTCTGCGCAGCGGGGCGGTCGGCGGCAGCAACGACGCCGAGGAGATCGACCGCCATGTAGCCCTCCGCATGGAGCGCCAGTCCCTGCTCACCAGGGAGGACGCGCCCAAGTTCTGGGTGATCATGGACGAGACGGTCTTCCGCCGACCGGTCGGCAACGGGCCCGAAGTGATGCGCGACCAGCTCGACCGGCTGCTCGAAGCGTCCGAGCTGCCGAACGTCACCCTGCAGATCGCGGAGTTCGGCTCCGGCCATCACCCCGGCACCTACGGGCCGTTCGTCCTCTTCCGCTTCGCCATGCCCGAACTCCCGGACATGGTCTACAGCGAGTACCTGACCGGCGCGGTCTACCTCGACGCGCGTCCCGAGGTGGCCTCCCACCTCGAGGTCATGGACCGCATGGCGGCTCAGGCCGCGACTGCACAACGCACGAAGGAGGTTCTGCGGAACCTCCGCAAGGAGCTGTGAATGGATCGCATATACAACGGCATGCCCGCCGCTGAGCTCGGTGCCGAGGGATGGCACAAGCCGTGGAGCGGCGGGAACGGGGGCAACTGCGTCGAGGCCATGAAGCTGGCCGACGGCAGAGTCGCCGTGCGACAGTCCGCAGACCCTGAAGGACCCGCGCTCATCTACACCCACGGGGAGATCGCCGCATTCATCCAGGGGGCCAAATCAGGTCAGGCTGACTTTCTGCTCACCTGACCCCTTCCGTCCCACCCCGCACGTCGCGTAACTCTTGCAGTAAGCACCACTGTTGGACCCGCCGAGGAGAGCCGATGACCCAGGACCCCAGATCCGTGAGGATCGACACCAGCAAGCCGCACCCCGCGCGGATGTACGACTGGTTCCTGGGCGGCAAGGACAACTACCCCGTCGACGAGGAGATGGCCCGCCAGCTCCTCACCGTCGACGCCCGGGGCCGGGACATGGCCCGCGTCAACCGGGCCTTCATGCACCGCGCCATCCGCTGGCTCAGCGCCCACGGCGTACGCCAGTACCTGGACGTCGGCACCGGGATCCCGACCGAGCCCAACCTGCACCAGATCGCGCAGGGGGCCGCGCCGGAATCCCGGATCGTCTACTGCGACAACGACCCGATCGTGCTCGCGCACGCGGCCGCGCTGCTGCGCTCGACCCCCGAAGGGGCCACCGAGTACATCCAGGCGGACGCCCGCGACCCCGAACTGATCCTCGAAAGGGCCGGAAAGGTCCTTGACTTCGACCAGCCCATCGCCCTGTCGATGCTCGCCCTGCTGCACTTCGTCGGGGACGAGGACGGCGCGTACGAGCTGGTCGGCAAGCTGGTCGAGAAGCTGGCCCCGGGCAGCTACCTCGTCCTCTCGCACGTCACCGGGGACTTCGACCCCGAGGGCGCGGCGAAGGCCGCCGCCATGTACCGGGCGCGCGGTCTGACCCTGCGGCCGCGCTCCCGCGACGAGCTGGCCGCCTTCTTCGACGGCCTCGACCTGGTCGAGCCGGGCGTCTCGCTCACCGCCGAGTGGCACCCGGAGCTGGGCGAGCCGGTCCCGGTACCGGGCGACGAGCCCATCCCCGGCTGGGCCGCCGTCGGCCGCAAGCGCTGACCGACCCGCAGGACGCCCGAAGGCCCGCCGGCACCCCGGCGGGCCTTCGGCGTGTGCCCTGGGCCGTGTCCGGAAAGTCCCGCCCCGGCTCGCCTGCGGGCAGACGGCGCTACGTTCCGGACACGACCTGGCGCTTCTCCAGCGTCACCAGGAAGCTCCGCGCCGGGCCGACGTTCCCCGCCGCGTCGACCGTGCGGTACTCCACCGTGTGCGTGCCGTAGTCCGGCGTGGCGTCGTCCCACGGCACCACCCGGCTGCGGCCCAGCTTGCCGTAGACGAGGTCGTCGATCACCGTGCCCGAGGGGGAGAAGCGGAACGGCGCCCTCGCGTCCGTCGGCCAGCCGTAGTACGTGTACCAGCCGTCGCCGTCCACCCGGAACTGGCTCACGACCGCCCCGTCCCGGTCGTCCCGCGCGGTCAGCCGCATCGTGAACTCGGCGTCGTAGACGTACTCGACGGGCCGGCCCGGCCGGTGCACCGTGCGCAGCGGCGGCGACAGCTCGTACCCGACGGAGGCGGCGACCGCGTCCACCGTCCAGCTCAGCTCCTCGTCCGTGCCCGGGATCCGGGCCGTCACGGTGTGCGTGCCGGGGGCCAGCCGCAGCGCGCCCAGGTCGAGATCGCGGTCGTTGCCCGGGTTCGGCACCGTCCGCCCGTCGAGCGTCCACCGCACGGCCGGGATCCGGCGCGCCGGATGCGTGGTGTCCGCGTACACCACGGACCGCGCGCCCACGGGGGCGCCCGTCGCCGTGTGCCCGGTGAAGGCGGCGCGGGTGGTGTCCCTCGGGGTGCGCAGCGCCGGGTCCACGGTCCAGCCCACCGTCCGGGTCAGGGCCGCCGAGGCGCGCACCGCGGGGTCGCGGACGAACGGGGTCGGGTCCGTGACCGTCGCCGTCAGCGCGTACGTGCGTCCCGGTGCCAGGTCCAGGGCGCGCAGGTCGAGCGTGCGGGCGCCCCCGGTCCGCAGCGGGCGCCCGTCGAGCCGCCACTCGACGGAGAGTTCACCGCCCACCGGGTGCAGCGTGTCCACCCACAGGGTGCGGTCGGCCCCGACCGGCGCCGCGTTCGGGGCGTGGTCCTGCACGAGGTCCACCTTCGCCGCGATCGCCCGGACCATCACCTCGCGCTCCACCTGGTCGAAGGCGTAGCCGAGGGTCTTCATCATCGAGTGACGGCTCGGCCGCCAGACGCCCCGGGTGCTGTAGAGGCCGCCCTCGTGGCGGCCGATGACCCCGCCCGACTCGCTCTCCTCGCCCAGCCAGCGCCACCACTTGGCACGCCGGTCCCGCATCTCCCGCTCCGTCAGCAGCGTGTGGTGCGCCGACGACGGCTCGGCACCCGTGTACGCCCCGCCCGGCACGCCGCGCCCGTAGTAGTCGTACTCGTCCTGGAGTCCGCCGAGCGAGTGCCCTATCTCGTGCGGGGTGATGAGCGCCGACAGCGCGTTGCCGCCGGACGCGGTGGCGTAACTCCCGCCCGCGCCGCCGTAGGTGGAGCTGTTCGCCAGCGCCACGATCTGCCGGTTGGCGCGGCTCGTCCCCGCGACGAGGTCGGCGAACCCGGCCGCCTTCGCGCTGTCGACGGTGAGCAGCCGCTGCACGCTGCCGGGGTTGCAGCCGCCCCAGAAGCCCATGTCGAGCGCGGTGTCGCGGACCGGCGCGTCGAGCCCCGGATCGCAGTCCACGCCCGAGTCCTTCGACGGCACCTCCACCGCCCACACGTTGATGTACGAGCGGTACGAGGCGAAGGGCTCGATGCTCCACAGCGTGCTCAGGTGCCGCTCCAGGTCCGCCCGGAACTTCGGCAGCTCGGCGGCCGTGTACCCGTCGCCCATCACCACGAGGTTGAAGCGCTTGTCGGCGGGCCCGGTGGTCTGCACCGGCACGACCGCCGCCCCGCCGGCCTCCGCGGCCTGCGCGGCGGCCGGGCTGCCGCCGCCGGCCACGGACCCGGTACCCACCAGGCCCGCGGCCAGCAGACAGCCCGCGGCGAGCCGGGCCACTCCTCTTCGAACACCCCTGCGTCGCTGTGAAGTCATGGGGCGCGAGCCTAGGCCGCGCCCCCGACCGCGTAAAGATGTTCGTCGGCCGTCCACCTCACCGACGCAGGTAGGCAAGTCCCGCGTGCTCGGCGGTGTAGCCCTCGACCAGCCGGCGGGCCACCGTCACCGAGTCGACCAGCGGATGCAGCGCGAAGGCCTTCACCGCCGTCGCCCGGGAACCGCTCTCCGCCGCGGCGAGCACCTCCCGCTCGACCGCCTTCACCGCCGTCACCAGGCCCACCGCGTGGTACGGCAGGGGGTCCACGGACACCGGATGGGCGCCGGCCGCGTCGACGAAGCAGGGCACCTCGATCACCGCGTCCGCGTCCAGCACCGACAGGGTGTGCCGGTTGCGGACGTTGAGGATCAGGGTGGCCCGCTCGTTGCGGGCGATGGCCCGCATCAGCGCGAGCGCCACCTTCTCGTAGCCGCCCGACTCCAGGTCCTCCTCGTCCCGGTCGCCGACCCCGGCCGCCTCCCGGTTGTGCGCCATGTAGGTCGCCTCGCGCTCGGCGAGGGTGCGGTGCCAGGCGGGCAGGGCGGGCGCCTCGGGGCGGCCCATCTCGTCGTAGAAGCCGGACTGCTGGTCCAGCAGGTACGCGCCCCGGGTCCGCTCGGCCTCCCGGTAGGCGCGGACCGCCTCCCGGTTGAAGTAGTAGTAGTGCAGGTACTCGTTGGGGACCGCGCCCAGCGAGCGCAGCCACTCCGTCCCGAAGAGCTTGCCCTCCTCGAAGGAGCCGAGCAGCCGGTCGTCCTCGAACAGGCGCGGCAGCAGGTCCTCCCCGCCGACCCGCAGGCCGCGCAGCCAGCCCAGGTGGTTGAGGCCCACGTAGTCGATCCACGCCTCGCCGGGGCGCGCGCCGAGCACCCGCGCGACCCGGCGGCCCAGGCCCACGGGGGAGTCGCAGATGCCGATCACCCGGTCGCCGAGGATCCGGGACATCGCCTCGGTGACCATGCCCGCCGGGTTGGTGAAGTTGATGACCCAGGCGTCCGGGGCGAGTTCGGCGACCCGGCGCGCGATGTGCGTGACGACCGGCAGCGTCCGCAGCCCGTACGCGATGCCGCCGGCGCCCACCGTCTCCTGGCCCAGCACGCCCTCGGCCAGGGCGATCCGTTCGTCGGCGGCCCGGCCCGCGAGGCCGCCCACGCGGATCGCCGAGAAGACGAAGTCCGCCCCGCGCAGCGCCTCGTCGAGCTCCGTCGTCGCGGTGACCACCGGGGCGTCCGGCACCCCCTCGCCCTGCTCGGCGAGGACCCGGGCGATCGCCGACAGGCGCCCCGCGTCCAGGTCGTACAGGGTCACGTGGGTGACCCTGCCCTCGGCGTGGTCGCCGAGGAGGGCGCCGTACACGAGCGGCACCCGGAATCCGCCGCCTCCGAGAATCGTCAGTTTCATGGCCGTACGCTACTCGGCCGGACGCGGCGGCCACGGGATCCGCCCGCGCCCGTCCGTTTCCGTGACCAGCCCTTGGACGCCCCCGCCGGCCGGCCCGGGAGCGCCGGCCGGCTCACCCCAGGTCGAGCGCGTTGCGCAGGCCCAGCCGGTAGCGCAGCCGGTCGTGCCGCTTGAGGCCCTCCAGCTCCGGCGGGCGGAACAACGGCCGCACCGTGCAGCGGGCGGCGGTCGAGCCGGTGCGGTCGAGCAGCGCGTTCACGGCCTGGCGGGCGGAGGCGTTGGCGCCCTCCATGGTGGCCAGGTCGATGTCGACGGCCACGTAGTCGCCCGCGAGGTACAGGTTCGGGACCCGGGTGGCCGCCTTCGGGCGGTTGTGGAAGGTGCCCACCGGGTGGACGAGGAGCTGGTCCTCGTTGGTCGGGTTCGGCGTGCCGAGGCCGTCCACCCCGGGGTCCAGGAACCAGGAGTGCAGCGCGCCGTCCTTCAGCACCGTGCGGCCCGTGTCGTTGAACGCGGCCTTCAGCTGGGCCCACACCTCCTTGGCGACCTCCGCGCGGGTGCACTGCTTGGCTGTCTTGCCGTACAGGATGCCCGGCCGGTCCCACTCGGAGATGTCCACGGACAGACAGTCGACGACCGCTCCGTCGCCGTAGTCGGCGGCGAAGTCCCGGGTGGGCCAGTGCCGGGCCTGCTGGATCGCGGTCAGGGACCAGGGCGAGTCGATGCAGTTGGCGTGCCCGGCGAGCAGCGGGGCGCTCTCCGTCAGATAGAACTGGATGCCGGTCATCCAGTCCGTCTCCAGCGCGTCGCAGCGGGCCAGCTGCGGGTCGGCCGCGCGGAGCGCGGCGCCCCAGGTCCGGCGGGCGTGCTCGACCGGCATGGCGGACACGTAGTGGTCCGCGGTCACGCGGCGGCGGACCCCCTGTGGATCCTCGGCCAGCACCGCCGCGATCCGCCCGGCCCCGGCGTCGTAGTCCAGCTCCCGCACGGTCCAGCCGACCCGGAACTCCACCCCGAGGCCCGTCAGATGGGTCACCCAGGGGTCGATCCACGCCTCGTTGGTGGGCAGGTCCAGGATCCGGTCCAGGGGCCCGTCGGCGCCCCGCCCCAGCGCGTTGAAGGCGAAGGCCTCCAGCAGGGTGGCGACCGTGCGCGTACTGGCCTCCTCCGCCTTGGTGGCCACGATGTTGCGGGTGAGCCCCACGGCCAGGATGCGCTGGTAGTCGTAGCTCATCCGCTCGGCCCGCAGGAACTCCCACCAGGGCGTGCGCTCCCAGGTGTCGTCCCGCCGCTCCTGGCAGCTGGTGAGGAAGACCAGGAAGCGGTCCACGAAGTACGCCGCCTCGTGGAGGGGGATGGAGCGGGCGGTTTCCAGGAGCGCGGTCAGTGCCCGGCGGATCTCGTCGAGGGTGAGCTCGGCCGGGCGGTGGCCGGGCCAGGGCAGCGGGATGCGCAGGTCCTCGCGGCCGGTCCGGGAGAAGGACATCTCGGCGGGGGCCACCAGGTTGTCCCACACCCCGTTGGCGTTGCCGGGGAAGGGAATGCGCCGGAGCGTGTCGGGGAGGTTGTGGTAGATGCCGGGGATGAAGCGGAAGCCGTGTTCGGCGGGGAGCGGGCGGCGCCCGCCGCGGGCGCTCTCCGGCACGTCCATGGAGCGGGCCTTGCCGCCCAGCGCCCGGCGCTCGTAGACGGTCACGCGGTAGCCGCGCTCGGCCAGTTCGTGGGCCGCGGTCAGCCCCGCGACCCCGCCGCCCAGCACGGCGACGGAGAGCGGCGCCGGAGCCTCCGCCGCGCGCGCCGGCCCGGCGCCGACGGCGACCGCCGAGGTGACCGCGGCTCCCGTGACGGCGGCCGCGCCCGCCACGAATCCGCGCCGCGAGGTGCCCGTACGCTCCATGCCCCACCCCTTTACCGCCGGTAACAGTACGGTCCGGCGCAGGAGCATAGAGGCGGCCCCCGGACACCGGAAGCACCGTGCGGGCGACCGCTCCGCACATGGCGCGATCCCGCCCCCGCCCCCGCACGGGACAATGGGCGCATGTCCCGACGCAACGCCCGCACCACGCCGGCCCGCCCCGCGCGCCCCGCCCTCACCCCCGACTCACCCTGCCCCTGCGGCCTCGACGCCCCCTACGGCGCGTGCTGCGGCCGCTTCCACGCCGGACCGGCCACCGCGCCCACCGCCGAACTGCTCATGCGCTCCCGGTACAGCGCCTTCGTCGCCCGCGACGAGCCGTACCTGCTGCGCACCTGGGCACCGCGGACCCGGCCCGCCGACGTGGACTTCGACCCGGCGCTGCGCTGGACCGGCCTGGACATCGAGGAGACCGGCGACGGCACCCCCTTCCACCAGCACGGCACCGTCACCTTCCGGGCCCGCTACCGCCAGGGCGGCGCGGCGGGCGAACTCCACGAACGGAGCCGCTTCGAGCGGCACGAGGGGGCGTGGGTGTACGTGGACGGGGAGTTCCTGGACTGAGGCGGGGGAGGGGCGGCGGATCCGAGGTTCGGGTTCCGGGGTCCGGGGTCCCGTATCCGAGCTCCCAGGTCCCAGCTCCCGGATACGGGATCGGAGCTCACCGCGCCGCCGCGCCCACCGTCTCCTGCTCCCGTCGCGGCAGCCCCTGCGCCAGGTCCTCCGCGATCAGCTTCTTCGCGATGGCGTCCGTCGCGGCCCGCAGCTCCGGGCCGCTGGGCCGGCCGCTCTCCTGCTCGACCCGGTCGCTCAGCCAGTCGCCCCACGCCCGCGTGATGACCTCCGCCTCGCGCTTCCCGGCGGAGGTGTGGGAGAGCAGGTTGCCGTCCCGGGTGAGGAAACCCTCCTCGACCATGCGCTGGAAGACCGGCAGCAGGACCTCGGGCGGGACCCGGCGGCCCGCCGAGATCAGGCCGAGGCTCGCGTGCCCGACCAGCCGGGTGAAGAGCTCCACCTGCATGACGGCCCACGCCCCGGCCGTGTCGAGCCGGGTGTCGGAGGCGGTGACGATCCGCCGGGCGGTCTCGAAGTCGGTCTTGCGGATGATCCGTCCCACGGCCAGCTCCAGGAGCTTGGCCGAGTCGCCGCTGCCGGTGGGGGAGGCGAAGCCCTCACCCATGTCGGGGGCGGAGGCGCGGGCGGTGTCCCGCAGCGGCACCTGCTTGAGGAAGAGCGCCACGACGAAACCGACGGCGGCCACCGGCACGGTCCACAGGAAGACGGTGTGCAGCGTGTCCGCGTACGCCTGCACGATCGGCTCCGCCACCCCGTCCGGCAGCCCGTGCACGCCCGCCGGGCTCTGCGAGGCCTTGGCGACGGCCGCCGGGTCCAGGCCCAGGCCCGCGCCGATCGCCGACGCCTCCGCCGCGCCCTCGGTGAGGTTGGGCCGCAGGGAGTTGGCGTAGATGGTGCCGAAGACGGCGGTGCCGAAGGAACTGCCCAGGGTACGGAAGAAGGTGACGCCCGAGGTGGCCGTGCCCAGGTCCGCGTAGTCGACGGTGTTCTGCACGGCGATGGTGAGCACCTGCATGCACAGGCCGATGCCGACGCCGAGCACGAACATGTACAGCGACTCCAGCCAGGTGCTGGTCTCGGGGCCCATCAGCGAGAGCAGGTACAGGCCCACGCCCATCACGAGGCAGCCGACGATCGGGAAGGTCCGGTAGTGGCCGGTCTTGCTGACGACGTTGCCGCTGAAGACGGAGGCGATGAGCAGGCCGACGACCATGGGCAGGGTGCGGATGCCGGAGACCGTCGCCGAGTCCCCGTCGACGTACTGCAGATAGGTCGGCAGGAAGGTCATCGCGCCGAGCATCGCGAAACCGACGATGAAGCTCAGCACCGAGCAGACGGTGAAGACCGGATTGCCGAAGAGCCGCATCGGCAGCATCGGCTCGGCCGCGCGGGTCTCCACCCAGCAGAACAGCGCCAGGGCGATCAGCCCTCCGGCGAAGAGCCCGATGATGACGCCGGAGGTCCACGCGTACTCGTTCCCGCCCCAGCTGGTGGCCAGGATCAGGGCACTGGAGCCCGCGGCGACGAACGCGATGCCCGCGTAGTCGATGACCGGGCGGCTCGCGGAGCGCACCGAGGGGATGGTGCGGGCGGCGGCGATGACGACCAGGATCGCGATCGGGACGTTGACGTAGAACGCCCAGCGCCAGCTCAGGTGGTCGGTGAACAGCCCGCCGAGGAGCGGCCCGATGACGGTCGAGACGCCGAACACCGCGCCGATGGCACCTTGGTACTTGCCGCGCTCGCGCAGCGGGATCACGTCGGCGATGAGCGCCATCGAGGTGACCATGAGGCCGCCGGCGCCGATGCCCTGCAGACCGCGCCACACGATCAGCAGCGTCATGTTGGTGGCCAGGCCGCACAGGAACGAGCCGGTGATGAAGACGATCGCGGAGATCTGGAAGATCACCTTGCGGCCGAAGAGATCGCCGAACTTGCCGACGAGCACGGTCGCGACGGTCTCGGCGAGGAGGTACGCGGTGACCACCCAGGACATGTGGGCGGCGCCGCCGAGGTCCGCGACGATCGTCGGCAGGGCGGTGCCCACGATCGTCTGGTCCAGGGCGGCCAGGAGCACGCCGAGCATGATCGTGCCGAAGACGATGTTGCGGCGTCGGCGGTCGAGCACGGGCGGCTCGGCGGCCTGGGGCGCGGGGGCGGCTTCGCTGGTGGTGGTCACTCTCGCAGCCTCACACCGACGGCGGCGTCCCGCATGTGGGGTACGTCCGAACCGGTGCGGGGACGGGGCCGCGCCCCGAATGGCCGAGAGCCGCGGGGTGTTCGCCGTGGCGCCGGGGAACGGCGTCCCTTCAGCCCCCGGGCGTCAGCACCCCGGGCGCACCGGCAGCTGCGGGTGGTGCTTGGCGAGCACCTTGTTGGCCCGGGCCAGCGCGGCCAGCGCGTGCTCGCGGTCGGCCCGGTCCTCGGCGCACAGCGGCCCCCGGAAGCGGTACACCTCGCGCGCCGCGCAGTCGGCGTCGACCTCGGCCTGGAGCACGTGCAGTGGCAGGCAGGACCCGATCAGCGCGGCGACGCGGTCGGGGATCGGGACGGGTACCAGGGGCGAGGGCGAGGCGATCACGGTCAGTCCTTGTGGGTCTGTCGGGCGGGAGAGGTTCTCCCCTCCATACGTACCGGATCGCGGTAGCGGTTCGACGACGGGTCCGTCACCGCGCGGCAACGCCCCCGCGCCGCTTTCGGCGAGCCGTACGGGCCCGGCGGCCGGACCGCGCGGCGTCGTCGCAGGTACACCCCGGTGCAGACACCGGATCGTTCACCAGTTCACCGAACGCAAATGCGGGGAAAGGGAGTTGCCGCGCTCCCGGGTGTGGGGCATCTCACCCCAGGATCGCGTTCAGGTCGTACGAGACCGGCTCCTCCAGCTGCCCGTAGCCGCAGGACTCCGGGGTGCGGTCCGGGCGCCAGCGCTTGAACTGCGCGGTGTGCCGGAACCGGTCGCCCTCCATGTGGTCGTACCCCACCTCGCAGACCCGCTCCGGGCGCAGTGCCACCCAGGACAAGTCCTTCTTGCCCGACCAGCGGCTCGGCGCGCCCGGCAGCCGCGCCCCCTCGTGGGCCGACTCGTCCGTCCAGGCCGCCCAGGGGTGCCCGTCGGGCGGGTCCATCCGCAGCGGTTCCAGCTCCTCGACCAGCTCCGCCCGCCGCTTCGCGGTGAAGGCGGCGCAGACGCCCACGTGCTGGAGGGCGCCCCCGGCGTCGTACAGGCCGAGCAGCAGCGAGCCCACGACCGGGCCGCTCTTGTGGAGGCGGTACCCGGCCACGACCACGTCGGCCGTGCGCTCGTGCTTGATCTTGTACATCAGCCGGGCGTCCGGCCGGTAGGGCAGATCGAGGGGCTTGGCGATCACGCCGTCCAGACCGGCGCCCTCGTACTGCTCGAACCAGCGCGCCGCGAGCTCCGGATCGCGGGTGGCGGGGGCGAGGTGCACCGGGGCGTCCACTCCGGCGAGGGCCGCTTCGAGGCCGGCCCGGCGCTCGGCGAGCGGCGTGTCGAGGAAGGCGTCGTCACCGAGGGCCAGCAGATCGAAGGCGATGAAGCGGGCGGGGGTCGTCTCCGCGAGCATCCGCACCCGCGACGCCGCCGGATGGATGCGTTCGCTGAGCCGGTCGAAGTCGAGCCGGCCGCCGTGCTCGACGACGATCTCCCCGTCCACCACGCAGCGCTCGGGGAGCCGGGCGAGCAGCGCGTCGACGAGCTCGGGGAAGTAGCGGGTCAGCGGCTTGCCCGTACGGCTGCCGATGAACAGCTCCGGCCCGTCCCGGTGCACCAGGGCGCGGAAGCCGTCCCACTTGGCCTCGTACTGCATCCCGGGCGGGATCCGCTTCACGGCCTTCGCCAGCATCGGCTTCACGGGCGGCATCACCGGCAGGTCCATGCCGCGATTCTAGAGACCTTTCGTGGAAAACATGCCGATACGAGACGGTCGAGGCCGATATGCGGCTTACGTTCCTCCGGCCTAGGCTGACCGCCATGGCAGGCAAGGCGGACGCGGTGGAGCTCGAGGTCGGCGACCGGACCGTGCGGGTGTCCCATCCGGACAAGGTGTACTTTCCCGAGCCCGGCTACACCAAGCTGGACATGGTCCGCTACTACCTCGCGGTCGGCGACGGCATCACCCGCGCCCTGCGGAACCGCCCCACCACGCTGGAGCGCTACCCCGACGGGGTGACGGGGGAGTCCTTCTTCCAGAAGCGGGCGCCGAAGTACCTCCCGGACTGGATCCCGACGGCCCACATCACCTTCCCCAGCGGCCGCTCGGCCGACGAGATGTGCCCGACCGAGCCGGCCGCCGTGCTGTGGGCGGCCAACCTGGGCGCCGTCACCTTCCACCCCTGGCCGGTGCGCCGGGAGGACACCGACCACCCCGACGAACTCCGCATCGACCTCGACCCCCAGCCCGGCACCGACTACGGGGACGCCGTCCGCGCGGCCCACGAGCTGCGGGCCGTCCTCGACGAGCACGGGCTGCGCGGCTGGCCGAAGACCTCCGGCGGGCGGGGGCTGCACGTCTTCGTGCCGATCCTGCCGAACTGGACCTTCACGCAGGTCAGGCGCGCCGCGATCGCCTGCGGGCGGGAGCTGGAGCGGCGGATGCCGGACCGGGTCACGATCAAGTGGTGGAAGGAGGAGCGCGGGGAGCGGATCTTCGTGGACTACAACCAGACCGCCCGCGACCGCACGATCGCCTCCGCCTACTCCGTCCGCCCCCGTCCGCACGCCCCCGTCTCCGCACCGCTGCGCTGGGACGAGGTCGACGACGCCGTGCCGCGGGACTTCGACATCCGCACGATGCCGGAGCGGTACGCCGAACTCGGCGACGTGCACGCGGACATGGACGACGAGCGCTTCGACCTGGAGCCGCTCCTGGAGCTGGCCCGCCGCGACGAGGCGGACCACGGCCTGGGCGATCTCCCCTATCCGCCGGAGTACCCGAAGATGCCGGGCGAGCCGAAGCGGGTCCAGCCGAGCCGGGCGAAGAAGGAACCCGGGGCGAAGTAGGAAGCCGGGGCGAAGAAGGAAGCCGGGGCGAAGAAGGAAGCCGGGGGCGAAGAAGGATGCCGGGGGTGAAGAAGGAAGCCGGGGGCGAAGAAGGATGCCGGGGGTGAAGAAGGAGCTCCCGACGACGGGGGAGCCTCAGGCGAAGGGGGACCCCGAGTGACGGGGGAGCCCCAGTGACGGGGTGAGCGTCCGTCGGCCCGCCGGGGCCGGACTCCACGGCACCCGCGCACCACTGAAACTATACGAACGATCGTGCTAGCATTTTTCTGTCGAGGGTGAGCGAGAACGATCGAGGAGATCCGGCATGATTCCGAAGGCTCTGCTGGTCCGCGCCACGAGCACCGCGCTGAACGCCGCCGCGCACGTTGCCCCCGGCCCCACCGGGCGGGCCGTCTTCCACCTCTTCGTCCGCCCGCTCGGCCGGGCCCGCGTCAAACCCGCGGAGGAACGGCTGATGGCCGCCGCCCGCGTCGACCGGATGCGGGTCGCGGGCAAGGAGGTCGTCACGTACGCCTGGGGCGACGGCGAGCGGCCCGTGCTGCTCGTCCACGGCTGGTCCTCGCGCGGCTCGCGCCTCGCCGCCTTCGCCGAGGCCCTGCTGGCCCGCGGCTACAGCCCGGTCGCCTTCGACGCCCCCGGGAACGGGGACGCGTCCGGCCGGGCGAGCAACATCATCGAGTACCGCGAGATCATCCGGCGGCTGCACGCCCGGCACGGCGACTTCGACGCCGTCGTCGCCCACTCCTTCGGCGTCGTCGCCGCCCTCTTCGCCCTCCGCGACGGCGTCCGGACGGGCCGCTTCGTCGGCATCGCGGGGGTCGGCTCCTTCGGCCTGCTCACCGCCGCCTTCCAGGGCATGACCGGCTTCGGCGACCGTGCGCTCGGCGCGATGCGCCGCCATGTCGAACGGAAGCTCGCACCCGAAGAGCCCGGCGTCTGGGGGCACTTCGACGCCTCCTGGCGGCCCGAGGACCTCGGTGCGCCCGTCCTGCTGATCCACGACGAGTCCGACGGCCTGGTGCCGCTCGCCCACGCGCACGCCATCCGGAAGGCGCACGGGGAGCGCGCCCGCCTGGTGGTCACCCGGGGGCTCGGCCACCGGCGCATCCTGACGGACCCTCAGGTCGTCGCCGAGGCGATGGAGTTCATCAGCGCTCCGGCATCGGCATCGGCATCGGCGCCGGTGGCGGTGCCCGCCCCGACGGAGGCGGCCGTCGGCTCCCGCTGACCTCGGCGCCCACCCCCTCCGGTGGGCGGGGCGTCAGGCCCCGGGGGCGTCGATCCCGTCCCGCGCCCCGTCCGTCGCCTCGGCCCGCAGGCGGCGGGCGATGCCCCGTTCGGCCCGCTCGTACGCCGAGGGGTCGGCGAACAGGACCGACTGGGCGTTGGCCGACTCCATCAGGGCGATGATCTCGAACGCGAGCTGCGCGGCGTCGGTGTCCGGCACGAATCCGCCCGCCTGCCGGGCCTCCTCGACCGTCCGCTCCACGTAGCCGATCCAGTCCCGGCGGGCCTGCGCGATCGCGTCGTGGACCGGGCCCGTGCGGGCGTCGAACTCGGCGGAGACCGCGTAGAAGAAGCAGCCGCCCGCGAAGACCCGCTCCGCGGAGTAGGCGAGCCAGTTCCGGCACAGCGCCCACACCCTGCCGGGGCCGGGCGGGAGGTCGGCGAGCGGGGTGACGACCGCGCGGGCGAAGATCGCGGCGGCGGCCCGTACCGTGGCCAGCTGGAGCTCCTCCTTGGAGCCGAACAGGGCGAAGACGCCGCTCTTGCTCAGCTTCAGCTCGGTGGCGATCCGCCCGAGCGACAGCCCCTCCAGGCCCTCGACCGAGGCGATGTCCATCGTGCGGCCCAGCACGAGCCGCCGGGTCTGGTTGCCGCGCTCGACGCGCCCGTCCGTCCTGGTGCTGCCGCTCATGACCCCATCGTACTGTCCGCACGATCGTGCGGACACTCTGGCGGCCGGACCTACGCCTCCGGGACGCGCCGCTCGCCCGGCGCGAGCAGCAGCACCTCCAGGGCGCGGGCACAGGCCCGCGCCTGTGCCAGGAACCAGTCGAGCCGCTCGTCGGTGATCAGCGAAGGCGTCGCCCGCACCGCGAGCGCGAAACGCGCGTGACCGGCCCGCTCCAGGACCGGCACCGCGACCGTCCGCACCCCGAGCGCCGACTCGCCGTCGTTGAGGGCGTACCCCTGCTCCCGCACCCGCGCCAACTCACCCGCGAGGGCACCGGGTTCGACGATGGTCCGCTCGGTGAACGCGTACAGCGGGGGCAGCGCCTGCGGCCCGCCCTCGCCCGCCCGCGGCCAGGCGAGCAGCACCTTGCCGAGCGCCGTCGAGTGGAGCGGCCGGCGCAGACCGACCTTCGGCGTGACCGAACCGCCCGCCACGATCACCGCGTAGCCGCCGCTGCGCAGCGCCAGATCGGCCGTGGCGCCGGTGCGCGCGGCCAGGTCGGCCAGCTCCGGCGCGGCCAGGTGCAGCCCGCGCTGGTGGTACGAGAGCCGGCCCAGCTCGGTGACGGCCGGGCCGAGCCGGTAGCGGGCCGTGCGCGCGTCCTGCTCCAGGAAGCCGGCCCCCAGCAGCGTCCTGGCCAGCCGGTGCGCGGTCGACGTCGACAGGCCGAGCCGGCGCGCCAGGTCCGAGGCGCTGAGATCGGGCCCGTTGTCGTGGAAGCAGTGCAGGACGTCCAGGGCCCGGCGCACCGCCTGGGCCCCGGCCGGTGCGCGGACCGGGCCGGCCTCGGTGGTCATGTGTGGTTCGCTCCCCCTCGCCGAATGCTCCGAACGGCCTCCCACGCTCCCACATGGCGGGAGCCGAAGCAGCACCGGGACGAGGTCGGAAACATGCCGTTCATGTGCAATCCCACATCGTGGGAGACGAGTTGAACGCGCCGGAACGTCCATGGCAAGGTTCCGGCCAACGCCGCCGCGACGCACCGCGGCGGCCGACACGGACGAGCAGCGGGACGAGCACGGAAGGGAGCAGGGCCGCCATGACCGCACACCGACGCGCCGTACCGCCCGCTCCCGCGGCCCTCACCCGCCGCCGCCACATCGACCTGGCCCGCGTCACCGCCACCGCCTGTCGCTGACCCCACCGCCGCCCCGGCGGTGACCCGGGCCGCCCGAGCGCGGCCGCGGCCACTCCGCGCGGCCGGTTCCGCACGCTCGCTCCCGCGCCGTCGCCTCCCGCGGCGGCCGCCCGGTCCGGGCCGCTCTCTTCGTGGATTCCTCGACGGACTCCTTCGTGGACTCCCTCGCGGACTCCTCCACGGACTCCTTCGCCGAAACCCCGTTCGACCTCCCCGGTCCGAGGTCTCCGTCCGGCGCCCCCGTCCGGCGTCCGCCTCCCTCCCCACGCCTCCTCCTCTCCCGGAAGACCCCATGACCTCTGCCCCCGTGCCCGACACGCTCTGGTTCACCCGCTGCCCCGTGCCCACCGCCACCGGCATCGCCGCCGACCGCGGCTGGCTCGCCGAGGCCTTCGCGCCGGACGGCATCGCCGTGCGCTCGCTCCAGGACGCCGAACCCGGCGCCGACCGCTCCGCCCACTACACCCACGCCCTCCCCGGCCTCTTCCGCGAGGGCGGCAACGTGCCCGCCCTGTGGGCCCGTTCGCGCGGCGAACGCACCCGGCTGATCGGGCTCACCTGGATCGAGGAGCGCCAGGCCGTCCTGGTCGCCCCCGGCTCCCCGGTGCGCTCGGCCGACGACCTGCGCGGCCGCCGGCTCGCCCTGCCACGGCACCGGATCGCCATCGACTTCTGGCGGGCGATGGCCCTGCGCGGCTTCGAGGGGGCACTGGCCTCCGCCGGGCACGGCCTGCCGGACGCCGTCCTCGTCGACGTGGACGCCGAGGGCCACCACGGCCAGTGGGCGGCCGAGCTGGCCGCCCTGCGCCGGGGCGAGGTGGACGCGGTGTACGTGAAGGGCGCCCTGGCCGTCGAGGCCGCCCGCCGGGCCGGGGCCGAGGTGGCCGTCGAGCTCGACCAGCTCCCCGATCCGGCGCACCGCGTCAACAACGGCACCCCGCGCCCCCTCACCGTCCACCAGGACCTCCTCGACCGCAGCCCCGAGCTGGTCGACCGCTTCCTCGCCGTCCTGCTCCGCGCCGCCGACTGGGCGGCGGGCGAGCCCGACGAGGTGGCCCGCATCCTCGGCGCCGAGACCGGGGCCGGACCCGAGGGCGTCGCCGGGGCCTACCGCGGCGGCACCCACCGCACCCTGCACCCCGACCTCTCCGCGACCCGGCTCGACCTGCTCGCCCGGCAGTCGGCGGCCCTGCGCGCCCACGGCTTCCTGGCCGGCGCCGTGGACGTCCGGGACTGGGCCGACCCGGAGCCGCTGCGCCGCGCCCGGCTCCTGGTCGGCGCGCCGGCATCGGATGCGGCACCCGCGCCGGCCGCCGGCTCCGGCTCCGGGTCCTTCTCCGCCCCGCAGGCGAAGCACCCGTGACCCCCACGCCCACCGAGCCCGCCGACCCTGCGGAGCCCGGCCCGGCCACCCCGGCCGCCCCGGCCGCCCCGACCAACCCGACCAACCCGGCCGGTCCGGCCGCCCCGACCAGCCCGGCCACCCCGGCCGCCCCGACCAGCCCGGCCGCCCCGACCAACCCGGCCGCCCCGACCAACCCGGCCGCCCCGGCCGCCCCGACCAACCCGGCCGGCCAGACCAACCCGACCAACCCGGCCAACCCGGCCGCCCCGGCCTTCCCGACCGCCCCGACCACCGCCCGCCCGCCCGCCCGCGCACCGAAGGACCTCCGCCATGCGTCCGCTCCGCGTCCTCGCCGCTCTCGCGGCCCTCGCCGCCCTCCCCGCGCTCGCCGCCTGCGGCGGCGGCTCCCCCTCCGACGCCTCCGGCAAGGGCACCGTCACCGTCCGCATCCCCGACCCCCGGCAACTCCGGCGTGCTGGCCCGGGGGAAGAAGGACGGCAGCCTCGACAAGGCGCTCGCCAAGGTGAACGCCAAGGTCGCGTGGACCGGCAGCGCCGGGCCCTTCGCTCCGGCCGCGCAGGCCATGAACGCCGACCAGCTCGACATCGCCACCGGCTCCATCACCTCCGGGATCACCTCGCTCGCCCAGAGCCCGGGCTTCGTGTTCTTCACCGCCACCGATCCGGACCCCGTCGGCGAGGGCATCCTCGTCCGCGAGGGTTCCGGCATCGACTCGGTCGCCGACCTCGTCGGCCGGAAGGTCGCCGTCAACAAGGGCGGGACCGGTGAGTACCTGCTGCTCAAGGCCCTCGCCAAGGCGGGCGTCCCGGCCGGGAAGGTCGAGCGCGTCTACCTCCGCCCCGACCAGACCGCCGCCGTCCTCAACGCGGGGCAGGTCGACGCCTGGGCCGTCTGGTCCACCTACGCGGTCGCCGAGATCGGCGGCGGCAAGGCCCGCTTCGTCGCCGACGGCGCCGCGATCGGCTCCGACAACTACAGCCTCAACGCGGTCCGCAAGGGCTTCGCCGACGCCCACCCCGAGATCGTCCGGGCGCTCTACGACTACCTGCACGAGGAGAGCGCCAAGGAGCGCCGGGACCCGGCCGCCTACCTCAACGTCTTCACCGACGCGGGACCGACCGCCGTCACCGGCCGGGCCCGCGAGGTCCAGCTCGGCTTCACCGCCAAGGGCGGCACCGTCGACCCCATCGGTCCCGAGGACGTGAAGCGCTTCGAGGAGGTCGCCCGGTTCTACGCCGAGCAGAGGGTGACCCCCGCCAAGGTCGACATCGCGGCCCACCTCCTCGACGTCGAGAAGCTCTCATGACCCCGGCCCCCGAAGCCCGCACGCCCGTGGCCGCAGCCGTCCCCGCACCCCTCCCCGCCTCCGAGGGCCGTGCCCCGGAGCCGTCCCCGCTCGTCCGGCCGCGCCCTCCCGCCCGCCGCGCCCGCTCCCGTACGTACACCGTCGTCGTCCGCGCCCTCGGCCCGGTCGGACTGCTCGCCCTGTGGTGGGCGGCCTCCGCGACCGGGGCGCTGACCCCCGACGTGCTCGCCTCGCCCGCCCAAGTCCTGGAAGCCGTAGCAGAGTTGTGGGGCAACGGTCAGCTGCCCGACGCGCTCGCCACCTCGCTCACCCGATCCGGCGTCGGCCTGGCGATCGGGCTCGTGACCGGCCTGGCCCTGGGGGTCGTCACGGGCTTCACCCGGCTCGGCGACGAACTGCTCGACTCCTCCCTCCAGACCCTGCGGACCGTCCCCTTCCTCTCCCTCGTCCCGCTCTTCATGGTCTGGTTCGGGATCAACGAGACGGCGAAGATCCTGCTCATCGCGGTCGCCACCACCTTCCCCATGTACGTCTCCACCGCCGGCGGCGTCCGGGACACCGACCGCCGGCTCGTCGAGGCGATGCGCGCCTTCGGACTCGGCCGGCTCGCGATCGTGCGGCAGGTCGTCCTGCCCGGTGCGCTGCCCTCGCTCCTCGCCGGGCTGCGGCTCTCGATGACCCTCAGCGTCATCGCGCTCATCGCCGCCGAGGAGATCAACGCCACCGAGGGGATCGGCTATCTGATGGCCCAGGCGCAGAGCTACGCCCGCACCGACGTCCTCGCCGTCTGCATCCTCGTCTACGGGCTGCTCGGCCTCACCGCCGACGTGCTCGTGCGCGGCCTGGAACGGGTCCTCATGCCCTGGCGCACGGCCGGCCCGGGCGGCGGAGGTGCCCGATGACCGACGCCGTACGCGTACGGGGCCTGCGCCGGGTCTTCGGTGACCGGGCCGTCCTCGACGGCCTCGAACTGAGCATCCGGCGAGGCGAGTTCGTCGCCCTGCTCGGGGCGAGCGGCAGCGGGAAGACCACCCTGCTGCGCATCCTCGGCGCCCTCGACGGCGCCGACGGGGGAGAGGCCCTGGTCCCCCGCGGCCCGCACCCTCGTCTTCCAGGAGCCCCGGCTCATCCCCTCCAAGAAGGTGCTCGCCAACGTCACCATCGGCCTCCCGCGCGGCGCGCGCACCCGGGCCACCGGGCTGCGGGCGCTCGCCGAGGTCGGTCTCGAACGGCACGCGGACGCCTGGCCGGCCACCCTCTCCGGCGGCGAGGCCCAGCGCGCGGCACTGGCCCGCGCCCTCGTCCGCGAGCCCGAACTCCTTCTGCTCGACGAGCCGTTCGCCGCGCTCGACGCGCTGACCCGGCTGCGGATGCAGGACCTCGTCGGCGAGCTGTGCCGGATCCACCGCCCGGCCGTGCTGCTCGTCACCCACGACGTCGACGAGGCCATCCGGCTCGCCGACCGCGTGGCCGTGCTGCGCGAGGGCCGGCTGATCACCGACGAACCCGTCGCCGTCGACCGGCCCCGCGACCCCGGCGACCCCGCCTTCACCACCCTGCGCCGCCGCCTCCTCGCGGACCTCGGCGTGCACACCCCCGAACCGGCACCGGCCGAACCGGCACCGGCCGAACCGGCACCGGCCGAACCGGCACCGGCCGAACCGGCACCGGCCGAACCGGCGCCCGCCCGCACCTCGCACACCCCCCTTGCCCCCCTCGCCCCTCTCGGAACGGAGCTCTCGGCATGACCGTCACCATCGGCGTCCACAACAGCAACCCCACCCTCTTCCACCTCTCCCGCCTCGGCTACGCCGAGGAGGAGCTGGCCGCCCTCGGCGAGACCGTCGCCTGGCACCCGTACACCGACGGCGTCCGCACCGGCGCCCATCTCGCCGACGGCACCATCGACTTCGGCGGCACCGGTTCCACCCCGCCGGTCACCGCCCAGGCCGAGGGCCACGACATCGTCTACACCGCCGTCTCCGCGCCCCGCCCCGGCCACGGCGCCCTCCTCGTCACCGAGGACGGGCCCGTCCGCACCGTCGCCGACCTCGCGGGCGGCACCGTCCACCTCGCCGTCGGCTCCTGGCAGACCCACCTGGTGGCCAAGGCGCTGGACGACGCCGGCCTCTCGTACGCCACCGACATCACCGCCGTGCGCTCCGGCGACGACAGCGAGGAGCTGCTCCGCTCCGGCGCGATCACCGCCTGGGTCGCCCAGGGCGACCGGCTCGCCGCGGCCCGCCGCACCGGAGGGCTGCGCGTGCTGATCCCCACCGGCGAGGTCATCTCCGACCGCTCCGTCTTCTTCACCCGCCGCGACCTGGCCGAGCGGCGTCCCGAGCTCGTCGCGGCGCTGACCCGGGCGCTGCGGCGCGCCGACGCGTGGGTCGCGGAGCGTCCGCGCGAGGCCGCCGAGGTCACCGCGGCCGCGCTCGGCGGTTCCGCCGACGACTGGGAGACCGCGCTGCGCGCCCTGCCCTGGACGATCGAGGAGGTGTCGGAGGAGTTCCTGGCCGAGCAGCAGCGGGCCGCCGACATCTTCCACCGCACCGGATTCACCGGCCGCCCCGTCACCGTCGCCGACGCCCTGCCCCGAGAGGCCCGCCGCGCATGAGCCCGCAGACCGCACCCGAAGTCCTCTGGTACGTCATCCCGCGCGAGGGCGCCTATCCCTGGGAGCCCGAGGGGCGGCGCCCGGTCGACCTCGGCTACCTCCAGCAGTTGGCCGGCTCGGTCGAGCGGCTCGGCTTCAGCGGCGCGCTGCTCGCCACCGACCTGCACGACGTGTGGCCGCTCGGCAGCGCGCTCGCCGCGGCGACCGGCCCCGGCTTCCGGCCGCTGCTGGCCGTCCACCCCGGGCTGATCTCGCCGACCCTGCTCGCCAAGATGGCGCTGACCTTCGACCACCTCTTCGGCGGCCGGCTGCGCTTCAACGTCGTCAACGGCTCGACCCGGGCGCTGCAGGAGTACGGGCTGCACGTCGGGCACGACGAGCGGTACGCGCTGAGCGCCGAGTACTGGTCGATCGTGAAGCGGCTCACCGCGGGCGAGGTCTTCGACCACAAGGGGCGCTTCTACGAGCTGAAGGACGCCGGCGCCTCGCTGCGCGACCTGAGGCCGGTCCAGGCGCCGCACGTGCCGCTCTGGTTCGGCGGCTCCTCGGCGGCGGGCATCGAGATGGCCGCCGAGCACGTGGACGTCTACCTCACCTGGGGCGAGCCGCCGCACCTGCTGAAGGAGAAGCTGGACCACGTCCGCGCCCGCGCCGCCGCGTACGGCCGCACGCTGCGGATCGGCCTGCGGCTCCACGTGATCGTCCGCGACACGGAGCAGGAGGCCTGGGCGGCGGCCGACCGGCTCCTGGACGTCACCAGCGAGGCGACCTACAGGCGGCAGCTCGGCGAGCGCGCGGGCGAGGACGGGGTGGGCTGGCAGCGCCAGTTCCGGCAGCACGGCGGCCGGGTCCCGGCGCGGGCCCGCGAACTGGAGACCCATCCCAACCTGTGGCCGGGCATGAGCCTGTTCCGCCCGGGGCCGGGCACCGCCCTGGTCGGGGCCGCGGAACAGATCGTCGAGCGACTGCGCGAATACCAGGCGCTCGGAGTGGACACCTTCATCCTGTCGGGCAATCCGCTGCTCGAAGAGGCCTACCGGGTCGCCGAAACGGTGCTGCCCGCGCTCGGCGCGCCGCGTTGATCGGACGTTGATGGCGCGTTTAGGCGGCCGCGGGAGTCTCTTCCCATGCAGACCGACACGATGCCCTTCGCCCCGCAGAGCCTCATGGCCCCGGACCTCTCCTGGCAGGAGGACGCGCTGTGCGCGCAGGCGGGACCGGAGTTCTTCTTCCCGGCGCCCGGCTCCTCGACCCGCGAGGCGAAGCAGCTGTGCGGGGCGTGCCCGGGCCGCGCGGCGTGCCTGGAGTACGCGCTCACGCACGACGAACGCTTCGGGGTGTGGGGCGGGCTCTCGGAGAAGGAGCGGATCAACCTCAAGCGGCGCCGGGGCTGACCGCGCCCGGCGCCGTGCGGGTGGGGGCTCAGCCCGCCGCCCGCGCCGCCATCCGCGACTTGCGCGCCGCCAGCCGCTCGTCGAACTTGGACGCCTCGCCGTCCAGCCCGTTCATGTACAGACCGAGCTCCTCCTGGGCCTTCAGACCCTCCGGGCCGAGGCCGTCGATCTGGAGGACCTTGAGGAAGCGCAGCACCGGCTGGAGCACGTCGTCGTGGTGGATGCGCAGGTTGTAGATCTCGCCGATCGCCATCTGGGCGGCGGCCCGCTCGAAGCCGGGCATGCCGTGTCCGGGCATCCGGAAGCCGACGACGACGTCCCGCACGGCCTGCATGGTGAGGTCGGGGGCGAGCTCGAAGGCCGCGCCGAGCAGGTTGCGGTAGAAGACCATGTGCAGGTTCTCGTCGAGCGCGATGCGGGCCAGCATCCGGTCGCAGACGGGGTCGCCGGACTGGTGGCCGGTGTTGCGGTGCGAGATGCGGGTGGCGAGCTCCTGGAAGGCCACGTACGCGACCGAGTGCAGCATCGAGTGCCGGTTGTCGGACTCGAAGCCCTCGCTCATGTGCGCCATGCGGAAGCGCTCCAGCTCGTCCGGGTCGACCGCCCGCGAGGCCAGCAGGTAGTCGCGCATCACGATGCCGTGCCGGCCCTCCTCCGCGGTCCAGCGGTGCACCCAGGTGCCCCAGGCGCCGTCGCGGCCGAAGAGGCTGGCGATCTCGTGGTGGTAGCTCGGGAGGTTGTCCTCGGTGAGCAGGTTGACCACCAGGGCGATCCGGCCGATGTCGGTGACCTTGGACTGCGAGCGGTCCCAGGCCTCGCCGTCCTCGAAGAAGCCCGGGAAGTTCCGGGCGTCGGACCACGGCACGTAGTCGTGCGGCATCCAGTCCTTGGTGACCTTCAGGTGCCGGTTGAGCTCCTTCTCCACGACCTCTTCCAGGGCGTACAGGAGCCGCGCGTCGGTCCACCCTGCGGAGCTGCCGAGGTGGGGAGAGGTGAGCGTCACGGGAACTCCTGGGGACGGAGAGGGGGCATACGGAACTACCTACGGATTCGTAGGTTACGAGACCGTAGGTTAAAGCCCTCATAAGGGGGTGGCCAAGCCCGTCCCGGAGACGAGCCGTCACGTTCCGTCATGCGCGCAGTTCCGGCGGCCGGCGGGAGACCCAGGTCACGGGAGTCCGGGCCCGCCGCGGGCCCCGGCGGCGGCTACTCAGAGCAGATGATCGGCGGCGCCGGCCTTCACGGCCGAGATGAGCGCCCGCAGTGCCTCGACCGAGTCGCTGACGTACGCGTCGGGGGTGAGGGTGGAGCCGATGTAGGCGCGGCCGGAGCCGTCGAGCCCGAAGCGGAAGCAGTTGGCGCCCTCGCTGCAGAACGCCTCGTTCCAGGAGATGTCCCGGGTGGCGGCGGGGTGGTCGGTGAGGTTCATGGTGACGGGTCCTTCAGAGGTCCTGGGCGATGGAGCGTATGAAGTCGCGGGAGGCGGGCAGCGGCAGGGCGAGTCCGCTCAGCCGGTCCAACAGGCCCCGGTAACGGCGCAGTTGCATGTCGGTGTCGAGGAGCATGGAACCGTGGGACGAGTCGAGCTGCACGGTGTCGAGCTGCGGCACCGGCGCGGACACATAGGTGAACGACTGTCCCGCCCCGGGGAAACCCCCGGCCGTGAACGGGATGACCCGCACGGAGACGGTGTCCCGCTCCGAGCGCTCCAGGATGTACTCCAGCTGTGCCCTGGCGACCTTGGGCCCGCCGAACTGCATGCGCAGCGCCGCCTCGTGGATCACCGCGCCGTACGGCGTCGGCGGGTCCCGGTCGAGCACCTCCTGGCGGCGCAGCCGCAGCTCCACCCGGGCTTCCAGGTCGGGTCCCGGCAGCGGCGGGTCGGCGGTGTCGAAGACGGCCCGCGCATGCTCCTCGGTCTGCAGCAGGCCCGGGATGTGCGTGGTGACGGCGGTGCACAACTCGGAGGCGTGGAACTCCAGTTCGGCGATGTCGATCAGTGCGGGCGGCAGCAGTCCCCGGTGCTGCTCCCACCAGCCGCGGTCGCGCTCCTGCGCCATGGCGGCGAGCAGGTCGATCAGGGCCGTGTCCGGGCAGCCGTAGTTGAAGGCGAGGGTGCGGACCCGTTCGGCGCTGATGCCGAAGCGCCCCGACTCGATGTGGGGGATGCGGGTGCGGTCGACGCCCAGGAGGGCGGCCGCCTGCTGGGCCGACATGCCCGACTGTTCGCGCAGTCTGCGCAGCTCGTGTCCGAGGCGCTGTTGGCGCGCGGTCGGGGTGCTCCTTGGCGGCACGCTCGTGTCCCCCTTCGGTTCCGGGCTCGTGGTCCGGAGGAATCCGCCCGGAACGGCACAAGTGCGAGTGTCTACTGCCAAGTAGTAGCACTGTGCTCCGGGCGTACGTTACGGTCGGTAGTGCAAGTCTCACACGGGGCAATCGTGTTCGACGTGTGAGCACCCCCACACGCACAGGAAATGTGAGCGAAACCGATGAAGGGCGCACTGCGTTGCCTCCCGTCCGCCGTGGCGGCCGGCCCCATACCTCCCGCCACGGAGAACCTCAGCTACTCGATGCTCCTCCCCGGGGGCGCCTACTGTGCCGGACTGGCCCGTGACGCCATCCGCACCCTGGTGAGCCGCCACGGGCTCGCCGAACTCTGCGAGACCGCCGTCCTCGCCGCCTCCGAGCTGGTCTCCGCCGCGTACCGCTTCACCCCGGACCGCGAGATGGTCCTGCGGGTGCGCTGGCAGTTCGACGCGCTGCGGATCGTCCTCTACGACCAGCACCCGGCCCACTCCGCGCCGACGGCGGCCGACGCATGCCGCGACCGCCGCAGCCGCAGCATGTGGCTGCTGGCCGCGGCGGTCGAGGCGCACGGCGGGGACTGGGGGCTCGCCCCCGTCCTCACACCGGACGGGGGCACCAAGTCCTGGGCCTTACTCCACCGTTAGCAGCCCCTCCCGCACGGCCTCGGCCGTCGTGGGCCGCAGCTCGCCGTCGAGCCGCAGCCAGCGGGTGATCCCCAGCGACTCCAGGAACGGCACGTCGTGACTGGCCACGATCAGTGCCCCCTCGTACGCGTCGAGCGCGGCGGTCAGGCTCCGCACCGACGCCATGTCCAGGTTGTTGGTCGGCTCGTCGAGCATCAGCAGCTGCGGCGCCGGCTCGGCGAGCAGCAGCGCCGCCAGCGTCGCACGGAACCGCTCGCCGCCGGACAGCATGCCCACCGGCCGGTCGGCCCGGGCGCCCCGGAAGAGGAACCGGGCCAGCCGTGCCCTGATCGCGTTGTCCGTCGCCCCGGGTGCCATCCGGGCCACGTTCTCCACCACGCTCAGCCCGTCGTCCAGCACGTCGAGCCGCTGCGGCAGGAACCGCAGCGGGACCCGCGCCACCGCCTCGCCCGCGACCGGATCGAGCTCGCCCGCGAGCGTCCGCAGCAGCGTCGTCTTCCCGGCCCCGTTCCGGCCGACCAGGGCCACCCGCTCCGGACCCCGCAGCTCGAACTCCCCGGCGACCCGTGCCCCGTACCGCAGCTCCAGGTCGTGCAGCACCAGCACGTCCCGGCCCGGCGGGACCGAGGTGTAAGGCAGCTCGATCCGGATCTCGTCGTCGTCCCGCACCGCCTCCACCGCCGCGTCCAGCCGCGAGCGCGCCTCGGCGAGCCGCTCCGCGTGCACCTGGCGCTGCTTGCCGGCCGACACCTCGGCCTGGGCCTTGCGGTTGCCCGCCACGATCCTCGGCACCACCCGGTTCTCCGCGCTCTTCTGCCCGTAGCGCTTGCGCCGGGCCGACTTGCCCTGCGCCTCGGTCAGTTCCCGCTTCTGGCGCTGGACGTCGGCCTCGGCGACCCGCACCATGCGTTCGGCCGTCTCCTGTTCGGCGGCGAGCGCCGCCCGGTAGTCGGACCAGGCGCCGCCGTACCAGGTGACCTCGCCGTCCCGCAGGTCGGCGATCTGGTCCACCCGTTCCAGGAGTTCCCGGTCGTGGCTGACCACGACGAGCACCCCCGGCCAGGCGTCCACCGCCTCGTACAGCCTCTGGCGGGCGAAGAGGTCCAGGTTGTTCGTCGGCTCGTCGAGCAGCAGCACGTCCGGCCGGGCGAGCAGCAGCGCCGCCAGCCGCAGCAGGACGGACTCGCCGCCCGAGATCTCGCCGATCGTGCGGTCGAGCCCGACGTGTCCGAGACCGAGCCGGTCGAGCACGGCCCGGGCCCGCTCCTCCACGTCCCAGTCGTCGCCGACGGCCGCGAAGTGCCCGTCGTCGGTGTCGCCCGCCTCGATCGCGTGCAGCGCGGCCCGGGCGCGGTCGATGCCGAGCGCCCGGTCGACGCGCAGCCCGGTGTCGAGGACCAGGTTCTGCGGGAGGTAGCCGACCTCGCCCGCGACCCGCACCGTCCCGGAGGAGGGGCTGAGCTCGCCGGCGATCAGCTTGAGCAGGGTGGACTTCCCCGAACCGTTCAGACCGACCAGACCGGTCCGGCCGGGGCCGACGGCGAGCCGGAAGTCGTCGAGGACCCGGGTCCCGTCGGGCCAGGAGAAGGAGAGGGACGTGCAGGTGACGAAGGTGGGGCGTGGCGCCATGAGAGCCTCCCGGTGGCATGGGCGTGGAGAAGGACTGCGCGGAACGCGCGGACTACGCGGGAGACACCGGGGCGCGGGCTGGGAGAGGAGAACGGGGCAGCGCTCGTACGCCGAGGTCGAGGACGGCACACGCGGCGGCGGGGCGGCACGCGCGGCACGGTGTCTCGAAACCTCAGACGAGCAACGGCCTTCTCCGATCGGGCGACAACAGGGCCGGGAAGAACGCTACGGAGCGGGCGGCGTGCGCCGCAAACGAATTAAGGGCGCGCCCCCGCCTACGGGCGCTCCTCCAGGAGCCGGCCGAGGTTCCCGTCCCAGTCGAGGTGCTCGCGCTCGCGGCCCCGCGGCACCAGGCGCTGCGAGGCCTTGAGGAAGCGGCGCAGCTCGGACGTGTGGACGTGCACCATGGCGACGCCCTCGGGGGCGTGGAACTCGACCACGGTCCGGTCGTACCCGTACGGGCGCAGTCGTACGTCCCCGAGGCCCGCGGGTCCCTCGACGCCCTCCGCGAGCAGCTCGCGCGCGAAGGCCCACGAGACTTCCACGCCCTCCAGCGTCGCGGGCGGCGGGAAGGCCATGCGGACCGCGAACGGGTCCTCACGGTCGTACCGCAGCGTGGCGGAGACGGTCTCCATCCGTGGGACGGACGCGACCAGACGGGCCTGGACGGCCTGCTCGATGACGGTGGACAAGGCCAGCCTCCTGTTGCGCGGCTACGTTCTCCTGGTCTCCCCCTGACACAGGAAGAGACGAACCGCGGGGCCGGATCGTGCACTGCGGGGGTACGTGAGCTGTGTCACCGCCCGCCGCGGCCGCCCGCCGTCGGCGTCTCTCGGCGCCGTCGGCGCTATCCGTCGGCCGCGAAGGGCTCGAACTCCGCGCCCGCGCACGCTCCGGAGTGGTCGCAGTACGGCTGGTTGCCGGTGGCGCCGCAGCCGCACAGAACCGCCCGGGTCTCGTGCCGCCCCTCCGGCCCGCTCCGCCCGTCCCGCACGAGGAGGTCGCCGCGGACCAGGAGCCGGCCGTCCGGCATCCGCCGCACGGTGGTGGGGACGTCCCCCGACTCGGCCGGGACCTCGGCCGGGCCCGGGGCCGGGCGGTACTGGAGCGCGCCCGACGGACAGCGGCGGATCACCTCGGCGACCAGGTCGGGGGCGGCCCCGTCGGGCCGCACCCACGGGCGCTCGGCCAGGTCGAACACGGCGGGCAGGCCGCGGACGCACTCCGCCGCGTGGAGGCAGCGGCGCGGCTCGTATGTGACGGTGATGCCCTCGCCGTCGTACTCCTTGATCCTCGGCTGTTCCTCGGCCGTGGGTTCGGTCATGCGCCCAGCCTAGGAAGGGGCGGCGGGGCACGCACCCTGGACGGGGATCTTCGGGGTGGGCTAGCTTCCGGCGCCATGACGTCCATGCGGAACACGAGACGAATGACGGCGACGGCGCTGGCGGGGGCCGCTCTGGCGATGGCCCTCGCGGCCCCGGCGCAGGCGGCGCCCGGCCACGGGCCCGCCGGGTGGCGGCTCACGAAGACCGACACCGACGCCCGCTTCCGTGGCCTCGCCGCGGTCAGCCGGTCGGTCGCCTGGGCGGCGGGTTCCCAGGGCACGGTGCTGCGCACCACCGACGGGGGCAAGAGCTGGCGAAACGTCTCTCCGCCGGGAGCGGCGGAGCTGGAGTTCCGCGACGTGGAGGCCTTCGACGGCCGGCGGGCCGTGGTCCTCGCGATCGGCGAGGGCGAGGCCTCCCGGGTCCTGCGCACCGAGGACGGCGGGCTGACCTGGAGCGAGTCCTTCCGCAACACCGACCCGCGGGCCTTCTACGACTGCATGACCTTCTTCGACCGCCGGCACGGCCTCGCGATGAGCGACCCGGTCGACGGGAAGTACCGCATCCTGTCCACCGGCGACGGCGGCCGGTCCTGGCGGGTCCTGCCCGCCGAGGGCATGCCCGCCGCGTTGCCCGGCGAGGCCGGGTTCGCGGCGAGCGGGCAGTGCCTGGTCTCGTCCGGGCCGAAGGACGTGTGGCTCGCGACCGGCGGCGGCGCCACCGGCCGGGTCCTGCACTCCGCGGACCGCGGCCTGCACTGGACCGCCACGGACACCACGATCCCGGCGGGGGAGGGAGCCAAGGGCGTCTTCGGCCTCGCCTTCCGCGACCGCGCCCACGGCATCGCCGTCGGCGGCGACTACCGCAAGGACCAGCCCTCGCCGCGGGCCGCCGCCGTCACCGGCGACGCGGGCCGCAGCTGGACGGCCTCCGCCACCCCGCCGCCCGTCTACCGCTCGGGCGTCGCCTGGCTCCCGCACGCGAAGCGGTCCGCCCTCGCGGTCGGCCCCACCGGCACGGACCTCACCACGGACGGCGGCCGCACCTGGCGCACGGTCGACACCGGCTCGTACGACACCGTCGACTGCACCGCCGACGGCGCCTGCTGGGCCTCCGGGGAGAAGGGCCGGATCGCCCGGCTCACCCGCGGGGACCTGGGCTAGCGGCTCGGGGAGGCACCCCGCCGCGCCGCCCTCAGGCCGGCAACTCCTCGCGGAACGGGGCCAGTTCGGCGGCCGTCTTGGTCGCGTGGAACTCGGTGATCCGGTACGCGCAGACGCCCCCGACGCTGAACGGGTCGGCCGCCGCGATCTTCTCGATCTCCGCGCGGCCGACCCCGGCGGCCAGGATCACCCCGCCGTCGCGGGGGTTCTTCCGCCCGGAGGCGAGGAACACCCCGGCGGCGTACTGCGCGTCGAGCCACTCGATGTGCGCGTCGAGCAGCGCGTCGACCTGCTCGACCGGGGCGGTGTAGGAGAGTTCAAGTACGAACATGGGCGCCAGGCTACGCGCCCGCCCCGGCCCGGTCCGCCGTAGGGTGCCCAGTCATGACGATCATCGAGATTCCCGCGGGCTGGCCCGCCGACGAGGACACCGCCAGGGCCGTGCAGGAGGAGCTGCGCGAGCGGCTCGTGACGGCCGAGGAGGGTCCCGCCGCCGGGACGGGTCGCGTCACCGGGGTCGACGTCGCCTACGACGACGAGCGCGACCTGGTGGCCGCGGCGGCCGTCGTGCTGGACGCCCGGACCCTTGAGGTGGTGGAGGAGGCCACCGCCGTCGGACGGGTGTCCTTCCCGTACGTACCGGGGCTGCTCGCCTTCCGCGAGGTCCCGACCGTGCTCGCCGCGCTCGGGCGGCTCGCCGCCGACCCGGGGCTGCTGGTCTGCGACGGCTACGGCCTCGCCCACCCGCGCCGCTTCGGCCTCGCCAGCCACCTCGGGGTGGTCACGGGGCTGCCCTCGATCGGCGTCGCCAAGAACCCGTTCACCTTCACGTACGAGCAGCCCGGCACCGACCGGGGAGCGTTCGCCGACCTCGTCGCCGAGGGCGAGACCGTCGGCCGCGCGCTGCGCACCCGCGCCGGCGTGAAGCCGGTCTTCGTCTCCGTCGGCCACCGGGTCTCGCTGGAGCGGGCCTGTGCCCACACGCTCCACCTCACCCCCCGCTACCGCCTGCCCGAGACCACCCGCCACGCCGACTCGCTGTGCCGCCGGGCCCTCGCCGAGGCGCGTGCGGCGGAGTGAGGGCGCATGAGCACGAGGACCCTGTGACTCCTGGGGCGCCTGAGTACGAGTACGGATACCGGCCCGGTACGGTGGGCGGCACAGTGTGGAGCATGACAAGCCCCGGTGCGATCGGCACCCTGCAGTGCGTGGTCCTCGACTGTCCCGACGTGATGGAACTCGCCGAGTTCTACCGTGCGTTGCTCGGCGGCGAGATCAACCGCCCCGACCCCCAGTGGGCCGTCGGCGACGCCTGGGCCACCCTCCACGGCGCCTCCGGGGCGCCCGTGCTCGCCTTCCAGGGTGTGGCCGACCACCGGCCGCCGGTCTGGGGCGCGCCCGAGCAGCAGTTCCACATCGACGTACGGGTCGAGGACCTGGACGCGGCCCACGAGGCGGTGCTGGCCCTCGGGGCCTGGCGGCTCGACTCCGGCGAGGGCGACCGGGCCTGGCGCATCTACGCCGACCCGGCCGGCCACCCGTTCTGCCTGGTGCGCCACTGAGTTCCCGGGCGGTCAGCCCGAGTACGCCACCCGGAAGCGCAGCCCCGCCGCCCGCAGCCGGTCCAGCAGCGCGTCGCCCATCGCGACCGCCGTCGTGACCTGGCCGGAGGTCTTCGGCAGCTCGTCGAGGGCCAGGCAGAGTGCGGACTCGGCGAGCATCTTCGCGGTCTCGTCGTACCCGGGATCGCCGCCCGACACCTCGGTGAACACGCGCCGGCCGCCGCCCTCGCCGACGAAGCGCACGGTGAACCAGCTGCGGGCCCGCCGGTCGGCGTCGGGGCCCCGGCCCGGCTCGTAACGGTCCATCAGCCAGCTGCGCACGAAGGGCAGTTGGGCGGCCAGGACGCCCGTGCTCACCACCGCGGCGCCGCCGAGCGCCATCGGGAGCGTCTTCACCGAGGCGTAGTGGCGGTAGCGGAAGTCCGGTCCGTACCGCTCCAGGGCCGCCGCCGAGCGCGTCACCACCTGAGGGTCCAGGGTGGGCAGCGGCAGCGCCCACGTGCCGGTCTCGCGGCTGAACCGCGGCCCGGACAGCGGCGCGTGGGCCCGCCGGGTCACCAGCCGGGGCTCGTGCAGCCGCCGTTCGTGCGCGGCACGCAGGATCTCCCGGCCGCGGCCGAAGGCGGTCAGGGCCGAGGCGAAGGTGCCGCCCGAGAAGACCGCGCCGGCCCTCACGAACCCGTCGATCCGCAGCGGCACCCCCTCCGGCAGCTGCCGCACCGTGAAGTACACGCCGAGGTCGTGCGGGACGGAGTCGAAACCGCACGCGTGCACCAGACGGGCCCCGGTCTCCCGGGCGCGGGCGTCGTACCGCACGTACATCCGGTCGACGAACTCCGCCTCGCCGGTCAGGTCCACGTAGTCGGTCCCGGCCTCCGCGCAGGCCGCCACCAGGCCCTCGCCGTACCAGACGTAGGGGCCGACGGTGCTCGCCACGACCCGGGCCGATCCGGCCAGTTCACGCAGCGAGTCCGGGTCCTCGGAGTCGGCGACGAGCAGCGGCAGGTCGGCGCAGTGGGGCCGGCGCTCCGCCAGCCGGTGGCGCAGCGCGCCGAGCCGCGCCCGGCTGCGGCCGGCGAGCGCCCAGCGGCACCCGGCCGGGGCGTGCGCGGCCAGGTACTCCGCGGTGAGCCCGCCCGCGAACCCGGTCGCCCCGAAGAGGACCACGTCGTACGGCCGTCCGGCCGCCCCTGTCTCCATCCCGCCCAGCCCCTCGGTCAGCGTCCGCGCCGTCCCCCGGCGCGGATGTCGTCGGCGGACTCTAGCGGAAGTCGCGGCCGACGCAATTTCCAAGCGCTTGCTCGGCTCGGGGGCTTGTGCCGAGTGGAACACGTTCCTAGCATCTCCGGTGTTACATCATCACTGTCACACACCTCTGGGGGCTCGATGAGCACACCGCGCCACGCCCGCCCCGGCCCGCTCTCCGGCGTCCGGGTGGTGGAACTCGCGGGCATCGGCCCCGGCCCCTTCGCGGCCATGCTCCTCGCCGACCTCGGCGCCGACGTCGTCCGCGTCGACCGGCCCGGCGGCGCCGGCCTCGGCATCGACCCCGCCTACGACCTCACCAACCGCAACAAGCGCTCCGTCCTGGTCGACCTCAAGGCCGAGGGCGGCCCGGAGACCGTGCTCGACCTGGTGGCCCGCGCCGACGTCCTGATCGAGGGCTACCGGCCCGGCGTCGCCGAACGCCTCGGCATCGGCCCCGAGCCCTGCCTCGCCCGCAACCCGCGGCTCGTCTACGGCCGGATGACCGGCTGGGGCCAGACCGGGCCGCTCGCGCACACCGCCGGGCACGACATCGGCTACCTCGCCGTCACCGGCACCCTCGGCATGATCGGCCCCGACCCGGACGGCCCGCCCACCGTCCCCGCCAACCTCGTCGGCGACTACGCGGGCGGCTCCCTCTACCTCGTCATCGGCGTCCTCGCCGCCCTCCGGCACGCGAGCGAGCACGGCGAGGGCCAGGTCGTCGACGCCGCCATCGTCGACGGCTCCGCCCACCTCGCCATGATGATCCACGGCATGCTCGCCGCCGGCGGCTGGCAGGACCGGCGCGGCGTCAACCTGCTGGACGGCGGCTGCCCCTTCTACGGGACCTACGAGACCGCCGACGGCGGACACATGGCCGTCGGCGCGCTGGAACAGCGGTTCTACGCCGAGTTCGCCCGCCTCCTCGGCCTCGGCGAGGCGGCTGAGGCCCGGAACGACCTCGCCCGCTGGCCCGAGCTGCGGGCCGCCGTCGCCGCCCGCTTCCGCACCCGTACCCGGGACGAGTGGACCGCCGTCTTCGAGGGCACCGACGCCTGCGTGGCCCCCGTCCTCTCGATGCGCGAGGCACCCGGCCACCCGCACCTCGCCGTCCGCGGCACCTTCGTCGAGCACGCGGGGCTCGTCCAGCCCGCGCCCGCGCCCCGCTTCTCCGCCACCCCCGGCGCGGTCCGCACCGGACCCGTCCGGCCCGGCGCCGACACCGACGAGGTCGCCCGCGACTGGGCCGTACCGTCGCTGACCGGCGCCACCCCGCCCCCCGACGCAGCCGTCAAGGAGCCCTCCGCATGAAGCGCCAGCTCTACACCGCCGACCACGAGGCTTTCCGCGAGACCGTCCGCACCTTCCTCGCCAAGGAGGTGCTGCCGCACTACGCCCGGTGGGAGCAGGACGGCATCGTCTCCCGCGAGGTCTGGCGGGCCGCCGGCCGGCAGGGCCTGCTCGGCCTCGCCGTCGACCAGGAGTACGGGGGCGGCGGCGAGCCGGACTTCCGCTACAGCGTCGTCCTCGCCGAGGAGTTCACCCGCGCCGGCACCCCCGGCCTCGCCATCGGGCTGCACAACGACATCATCGGCCCCTACCTCACCTCGCTCGCCACCGAGGAGCAGAAGCGCCGCTGGCTGCCCGGCTTCTGCAGCGGCGAGCTCGTCACCGCCATCGCCATGACCGAGCCCGGCGCCGGATCCGACCTCCAGGCCATCCGCACCACCGCCGAGGACCACGGCGACCACTGGATCCTCAACGGCTCCAAGACCTTCATCTCCAACGGCATCCTCGCCGACCTGGTCGTCGTCGTCGCGAAGACCACCCCCGAGGGCGGCGCCCACGGCCTCTCCCTGCTCGTCGTCGAGCGCGGCGCGGAGGGCTTCGAGCGCGGCCGCAACCTCGACAAGATCGGCCAGAAGTCCCAGGACACCGCCGAGCTCTTCTTCACCGACGTACGCGTCCCGAAGGAGAACCTGCTCGGCGAGCTCGACGGCGCCTTCGTGCACCTGATGACCAACCTCGCCCAGGAGCGGCTCGCCATCGCCGTCGCCGCCATCGCCGGCGCGGAGCACCTCCTGGAGCTGACCACCGCGTACGTCAAGGAGCGCGAGGCCTTCGGACGGCCGCTCGCCAAGCTCCAGCACGTGCGCTTCGAGATCGCCGAGATGGCCACCGAGTGCGCCGTCACCCGCACCTTCATCGACCGCTGCGTCGAGGAGCACACCGCGCCGGGCGGGCCGGGACTCGACGCCGTGCACGCCTCCATGGCCAAGTGGTGGGCCACCGAACTGCAGAAGCGGGTCGCCGACCGGTGCCTGCAACTGCACGGCGGATACGGCTACATGAGCGAATTCCCGGTGGCCAGGGCCTTCACGGACGGCCGCATCCAGACCATCTACGGCGGGACGACCGAGATCATGAAGGAGATCATCGGCCGTTCCCTGCTCGCCTGACCCTCATGCGAAAGGCAACATCGTGACCACCGAAGCGTACGTCTACGACGCTATCCGCACCCCGCGCGGCCGCGGCAAGGCCAACGGGAGCCTGCACGGCACCAAGCCGATCGACCTCGTCGTCGGCCTCATCCACGAGCTCCGCTCCCGCTTCCCCGGCCTCGACCCGGCCGCGATCGACGACATCGTCCTCGGCGTCGTCGGCCCGGTCGGCGACCAGGGCTCCGACATCGCCCGGATCGCCGCCATCGCGGCCGGACTCCCCGACACCGTCGCCGGCGTCCAGGAGAACCGCTTCTGCGCCTCCGGCCTCGAAGCCGTCAACATGGCCGCGATGAAGGTCCGCTCCGGCTGGGAGGACCTCGTCCTGGCCGGCGGCGTCGAGTCCATGTCCCGGGTGCCGATGGCCTCCGACGGCGGCGCCTGGTTCGCCGACCCGATGACCAACATCGCCACCAACTTCGTCCCCCAGGGCATCGGCGCCGACCTCATCGCCACCATCGAGGGCTTCACCCGCCGCGACGTCGACGAGTACGCCGCCCTCTCCCAGGAGCGCGCCGCCGCGGCCGTCAAGGACGGGCGCTTCGATCGCTCCGTCGTCCCCGTCAAGGACCGGGCGGGACTCACCGTCCTCGACCGCGACGAGTTCCTGCGCCCCGGCACCACCGCCGACTCCCTCGCCCGGCTCAAGCCCTCCTTCGCCGACATCGGCGAGCTCGGCGGCTTCGACGCCGTCGCGCTGCAGAAGTACCACTGGGTCGAGGAGATCGACCACGTCCACCACGCCGGCAACTCCTCCGGCATCGTCGACGGCGCCTCCCTCGTCGCCATCGGCTCCAAGGAGGTCGGCGAGCGCTACGGGCTGACCCCCGCGCGCCCGGATCGTCGCCGCCGCCGTCTCCGGCTCCGAGCCGACCATCATGCTCACCGGACCCGCCCCCGCCGCCCGCAAGGCGCTCGCCAAGGCCGGTCTCACCATCGACGACATCGACCTGATCGAGATCAACGAGGCCTTCGCCGCCGTCGTCCTGCGCTTCGTCAAGGACATGGGCGTCTCCCTCGACAAGGTCAACGTCAACGGCGGCGCCATCGCCCTGGGCCACCCGCTCGGCGCCACCGGCGCGATGATCCTCGGCACGCTCGTCGACGAGCTGGAGCGCCAGGACAAGCGCTACGGCCTCGCCACCCTCTGCGTCGGCGGCGGCATGGGCATCGCCACCGTCGTCGAGCGCGTCTGACCGCCCGGTCCGAACCCCCTTACGGAGAAGCAGCAGTCATGAGCGAGAGCACCACGATCCGCTGGGAGCAGGACGAGACCGGTGTCGTCACCCTCGTCCTCGACGACCCGAACCAGTCCGCGAACACCATGAACCAGGCCTTCCGGGCCTCCATCACGGCGATCGCCGATCGCGCGGAGGCCGAGAAGGACTCGATCCGGGGCATCGTCTACACCTCCGCGAAGAAGACCTTCTTCGCCGGCGGCGACCTCAAGGACATGATCAAGGCCGGCCCCGAGGACGCCCAGGCGATCTTCGAGTCCGCCCTGGAGATGAAGCGCGCGCTGCGCCGCATCGAGACCCTCGGCAAGCCGGTCGTCGCCGCCATCAACGGCGCCGCGCTGGGCGGCGGCTACGAGATCGCCCTCGCCTCCCACCACCGCGTCGCCCTCGACGCCCCCGGCTCCAAGATCGGCCTGCCCGAGGTCACCCTGGGCCTGCTGCCCGGCGGTGGCGGGGTCGCCCGCACCGTACGGCTCATGGGCATCACGGACGCGCTGCTCAAGGTGCTGCTCCAGGGCACCCAGTACAACCCGAAGCGCGCCCTGGACAACGGCCTGGTGCACGAGCTGGCCGCCACCCCGGAGGAGATGCTGGCCAAGGCCCGCGCCTTCATCGACGCCCACCCCGAGTCGCAGCAGCCCTGGGACGTGCCCGGCTACAAGATCCCCGGCGGCACCCCGTCGAACCCGCGGTTCGCCGCCAACCTGCCGGCCTTCCCCGCCAACCTGCGCAAGCAGCTCAACGGCGCCCCCTACCCGGCGCCGCGCAACATCATGGCGGCGGCCGTCGAGGGCTCGCAGGTCGACTTCGAGACCGCGCTCACCATCGAGAGCCGCTACTTCACCGAGCTGGTCGTCGGCCAGACCGCCAAGAACATGATCCAGGCGTTCTTCTTCGACCTCCAGGCGGTCAACTCGGGCGCCAACCGCCCCCAGGGCATCGCCCCGCGCAAGGTCCGCAGGGTGGCCGTCCTCGGCGCCGGCATGATGGGCGCCGGCATCGCGTACTCCTGCGCCCGCGCGGGCATCGAGGTCGTCCTCAAGGACGTCTCCGCCGAGTCCGCCGCCAAGGGCAAGGCCTACTCGGAGAAGCTCTGCGCCAAGGCCGTCGCCAAGGGCCGCACCACGCAGGAGAAGGCCGACGCCCTCCTCGCCCTGATCACCCCCACCGGCGACGTCGCGGACCTGGCCGGCTGCGACGCCGTCATCGAGGCGGTCTTCGAGGACACGGCGCTCAAGCACAAGGTGTTCCAGGAGATCCAGCACGTCGTGGAGCCCGACGCGCTCCTGTGCTCCAACACCTCCACGCTCCCCATCACCGTCCTCGCGGAGGGCGTCGAGCGCCAGGCCGACTTCATCGGCCTGCACTTCTTCTCTCCGGTCGACAAGATGCCGCTGGTCGAGATCATCAAGGGCGGGCGCACCGGCGACGAGGCCCTCGCGCGCGCCTTCGACCTGGTCCGCCAGATCAACAAGACCCCGATCGTGGTCAACGACTCGCGCGGCTTCTTCACCTCCCGCGTGATCGGCCACTTCATCAACGAGGGCGTGGCCATGATCGGCGAGGGCGCCGAGCCCGCCTCCGTCGAGCAGGCCGCGGCCCAGGCCGGCTACCCGGCGAAGGTCCTCTCCCTGATGGACGAACTGACCCTCACCCTGCCCCGCAAGATCCGCAACGAGACGAGGAAGGCCGTCGAGGAGGCCGGCGGCACCTGGACCTCGCACCCCGGCGAGCTCGTCATCGACCGCATGGTCGACGAGTTCGGACGCACGGGCCGCAGCGGCGGCGCGGGCTTCTACGACTACGCCGAGGACGGCAGGCGCGGGAAGCTCTGGCCGGGCCTGCGCGAGCACTTCACCAAGCCCGGGACCGACATCCCCTTCCGGGACATGCAGGAGCGGATGCTCTTCGCCGAGGCCCTGGACACCGTCCGGCTCGTCGAGGAGGGCGTCCTGACCTCGGTCGCCGACGCCAACATCGGCTCCATCCTGGGCATCGGCTTCCCCGCGTGGACGGGCGGCGTGCTCCAGTACGTGAACGGGTACGAGGGCGGCGTCGCCGGCTTCGTCGCCCGCGCCCGCGAGCTGGCGGCGACCTACGGCGAGCGCTTCACCCCGCCGGCCCTCCTGGTCGAGAAGGCCGAGCGGGGCGAGGTCTTCACGGACGCGGCGTCCTGAAGGCCGTCCTGAGCTCCTCGCTCAGCGACCGCTGAAAGGCCGTGACGAGGGCCTGGACCACCATCGGCTGCATGTGCGCCGACAGCGACTTCATCGCCGTCAGGTGGTCCGGGTCCTCACCGCTCTCCCGGTACGGGTTCCACACCTGCTCCCGGAAGAGCCGGGCCAGCTCCTGGGCGGCCGCGCGGGCGTGCTCCAGGAGCACGGTCCGGGACGCGAGGATCGTCTCGTGCTCGATCGGCACGTCGAGCAGCTCCACGCCCAGCCGCAGCAGCGACCCGTCCAGCCGGAACACGTCCGGGTCGGCCCCCTTGTCCAGCACCCCCATGGCGGCCAGCCGGTCGACGTCCCGGTCCGCGAGCGGCCGCCCGGCCCGCCGCTCCAGCTCGCGCCGCGTGATCTCCTCGGCCGACTCGGGCGCCCAGGCGGCCACGAGCGCCCGGTGCACGGCCAGGTCCTGCGCGCTGAGATCGGCCGGCAGCTGCTCCAGGTACCGCTCGATCGCCGCGAGCGTCATCCCCTGCCGCTGCAGCTCCTCGATCAACGCGAGCCGCGACAGATGCCCGGGCCCGTACCACCCGACCCGCCGCGGCCCGATCACGGGCGGCGGCAGCAGCCCCCGCGTCCCGTAGAACCGCACCGTCCGCACGGTCACCCCGGCCCGCGCGGCCAGCTCGTCGACGGTGTAGACGGGCCCGTCACCCGGGTGCTCGTCGTTGGCCTGCTCCATGGTTCAACAGTATTGCTGTCTCACCAGGTCTGTAAAAGGGAGCGGCGCTGTCAGTGGCGGCTCGTACGGTGGGGGGCATGGGCATGATCGAGTACGTACGGGGGGACGCCACCGCGCCGCACGGCGAGGGCGTCAGGATCGTGGCGCACGTCTGCAACGACCTGGGCGGCTGGGGGAAGGGCTTCGTCCGCGCCGTCTCGGCCCGCTGGCCCGAGCCGGAGGCGGCCTACCGCCGCTGGCACCGCGAGCGCGCGGGCAACGACTTCGGGCTCGGCGCGGCCCAGTTCGTCCAGGTGGAGCCGTATGTCTGGGTGGCCAACCTGGTGGGGCAACGGGGGATCCGCACGGCCCGGAGCACCGGGGTGCCGGTGCGGTACGAGGCGATCGGCGCGGCCCTCGGGCTGCTCGCGGACCGGGCGGTGGAGCTGGGCGCCTCCGTGCACATGCCCCGGATCGGCTGCGGGCTCGCGGGCGGCACGTGGCCGCGGGTCGAGCCGCTGATAGCCGGGCGCCTGGTGGCGCGGGGGGTGCCGGTCACCGTCTACGACTTCGGGGCGTGACGGCCAGGGGCGGGGCCGGGTGGGTACCCCGGCGGGGGAGGGGGTGGGGCGGGCGCTAGAGTCATGCGCCTGTTCGAATTCGGGTGGCTGGCAGGGGGAAGGGTATGCAGGCGCAACTCAGGGAGAAGGCCGCCGAGTTGGCCGCGGTGCTCTGGAAGGAGCACACCGTCTACCGCGAGCGCGGTGGCGGGGTGGTGATCCGGGGCGAGCACGTCCGGCGGTGGATCAGCCTGGCGCCGACCGGCGGCAAGGACCAGGCGCTGGTGCGGGCCGGACGGATCCTGGACGGGGGGACGACGGCGCCGGCGCGGCTGGAGGCCGTCGTGGACCTCTCGGCGGGGACGTCCGAGCTGGCCGCGGTCTGCCGGCGGCTGCTCGCCGAGACGGCCGCCGACGCCGGCCCGTCCGCGCCCGCCGCCTCCCGGCCGCGCCGTGCGGCCCGAGCGGCCAAGGCGGCCGGGGCGGCAACGCCGCCGCGCCCGCGCAAGGACCGGCACACCGGCTTCGGGTCGTGGGTGGCGCTGCTCTGCGTCGCGGGGGTCGTGGCCTTCTGGGCGTACAGCGTCTTCGGCTCGCTGTACTAGGGAAGCGGCGACAGGCGGTTGCGGGTCCGCCCGTCGTCCGGGTCCCCGCCGATCCGGCGGATTCCGGCGGCGGCAGGGGTGCGGGAGAGGGGTCATAACGCGGGTCTTATGCCTGCCGGGATGACTCCTTTTCGTCATGTTCACGCTCATACTCGGCGGCGATGACACCCGAACCCCCCACGATCGGAGTGGACGTTGCAGCCCACCAGATGGACGGCCGCCGTGACAGCGATGGCGCTGTCCGCGAGCCTCGTCGGCGCCCTCGCCGGAACGGCGTCGGCCGCGCAGCCGGCACCGGCGCCGAAGGACAGCCCCGTGACCCGCGCCGTCGCGGCCGCGGACCTGGCCGTCGACAGCGGTCTCGACACGCTGATCAACTCGGCCCAGGAACAGTACGAGCGACGTCTCGTCACCCCCTGGGTGAAGGACCTCTACTCGGTTGCGTACGAGCGCAGCTACCGCGGCCTGCCGGTCGTCGGCGGTGACGCCGTGGTGCTCGCCGACGGCTCCGGCCGGATCCGCGCCCTCCAGTCCGCCTCCTCCGTGCGCATCGACGTGGCGACCCGGCCGTCGGTCACCGCGAAGAAGGCCGAGACGGCCTCGCGGAAGAAGCTGGCCTCGGTCGACAGGGTCGAGAGCAGCCGGCTGGTCGTCCGCCTCAAGGACGACAAGCCGGTGCTGGCCTGGGAGACCGTGCTGCGCGGCCGAACCAAGGCCGCCCCCAGCAAGCTGCACGTCTTCGTCGACGCCCGTACCGGTGCCGTCGTCGACAGCTACGACGACGTGGTGGCCGGCTCCGGCAACAGCAAGTGGAACGGACCCGGCCCGGTCACCATCGACACCACCGCCTCGGGCTCCACCTACTCCCTCCGGGACCCGAGCCGTACCGGCCTGAGCTGTGCCGACTACAGCACCAACACGGTCTTCTCGAAGTCCTCCGACTCCTGGGGCACCGGCAACCCCACGAGCAAGGAGACCGGCTGCGTCGACCTGATGTTCGCCGCGCAGAAGCAGTGGGACATGCTCGGCCAGTGGCTGGGCCGCAACGGCGTCAACGGCAACGGCCGCAGCTTCCCCGCCAAGGTCGGGCTCAACGAGCTCAACGCCTACTGGGACGGCAGCTCGGTGACCATCGGGCGCAACAGCGCCAACGAGTGGATCGCCGGCGTCGACGTGGTGGCCCACGAGTACGGGCACGCCATCGACTCCAACACCCCCGGCGGCACCAGCGGCCAGGAGGCCGGGCTCGGCGAGGGCACCGGTGACATCTTCGGTGCGCTGACCGAGGCGTACATCAACCAGCCGGCCCCCTACGACGTCCCCGACTTCACGGTCGGCGAGGTCATCAACCTCCAGGGGCGCGGCCCGATCCGCAACATGTACAACCCGCCCGCCGTCAACAACGACCCGGCCTGCTACAGCTCGGCGATCCCCGGCACCGAGGTGCACGCCGCCGCGGGCCCGCTGAACCACTGGTTCTACCTGCTGTCCGAGGGCACCAACCCCGGCGGCGGCAAGCCCAGCAGCAGCACCTGCAACCAGAGCACCCTGACGGGCGTGGGGATACAGAACGCCGGCAAGATCTTCTACGGCGGCATGCTGCTCAAGACCAGCAGCATGAGCTACAAGAAGTACCGCACGGCGACGCTCAGCTCCGCGAAGTCGCTCGACGCGACCTGCGGCCTCTTCACCAAGACGAAGGCGGCCTGGGACGCGATCACCGTGCCCGCCCAGTCGGCCGACCCGACCTGCACGCCGAGCGGTCAGAACGACGACTTCTCGATGTCGCTCAGCCCCTCGTCCGGCACCGTCCAGCAGGGCGGCTCGGTGACCACCACCGTCGGCACCGCCGTCACGACCGGCACCGCCCAGTCGGTGACGCTGACCGCCACCGGCCTGCCCGCCGGGGTGACCGCCTCCTTCAACCCCGCGACGGTGCAGTCCGGCCAGTCCTCGGTGCTGACCCTGACCGCCACCGCCAACGCGGCACCCGGCGCGTCCACGGTCGTCGTCAAGGGCCAGGGCACCACGCTGTCGCACACCGCCGACTACGCGCTCAACGTCGGCGGGACCCAGCCCGGCAACGACCCGCCGGACGTCGACGTCGCCAAGGTGCAGGCGCACCTGACCCAGTTGAACACGATCGCGAGCCAGAACGGCGGCAACCGCCGCGCGGGCAGCGCCGGATACACCCAGTCGCTGGCCTACGTGAAGGGCAGGCTGCAGGCCGCCGGGTACACGGTGACCGAGCAGAACTGCACCTCCTGCACCTACCCGTCGAACAACCTGATCGCCGACTGGCCGGGCGGCCCCGCCGACCAGGTCGTCATGTTCGGCGCGCACCTGGACGGCGTCTCGGCGGGCCCCGGCATCAACGACAACGGCTCGGGCTCCGCGGCCCTGCTGGAGAACGCGCTCGTCCTCGCCCAGAAGAACCCGACGATGACCAAGCACGTGCGCTTCGCCTGGTGGACCGACGAGGAGCAGGGCCTCAACGGCTCCGCGTTCTACGTCAACCGGCTCACCGCGACGGAGCGGGCGGCCATCAAGGCCTACTACAACTTCGACATGGTGGGCTCCACCAACGGCGGCTACTTCGTCAACAACCTCAACTCCGCCGCCGCCGCGCCCCTCAAGGCGTACTGGACCTCCCTGAACCTGGCGCCCGAGGAGAACACCGAGGGCCAGGGCCGGAGCGACGACTACTCCTTCCAGCAGGGCGGCATCGCGACCTCCGGATACGCGGCCGGCGCGAGCGCCCGCAAGACCGCGGCGCAGGCCCAGAAGTGGGGCGGCTCCGCCAACACCGCCTACGACTCCTGCTACCACAGCGCCTGTGACACCACGAGCAACATCAACGCGACGGTGCTGAACCGCAGCTCCGACGGGATCGCCTACGCCGTCTGGAAGCAGGCCGTCGGCGGCACCGCCCCGGCGCAGGACTTCTCCGTCGCCGTCAGCCCGTCCGCGGGCAGCGCGGCCCCCGGCGGGTCCGTCTCGGCGACGGTGAACACCGCCACCGTGAGCGGCGCCGCCCAGACCGTGGCGCTCTCCGTCTCCGGCGCGCCGGCCGGGGTGACCGCCACGCTCAGCCCGACGTCCGTCCAGTCCGGCAGCTCCTCGGCGCTGTCCGTCCAGGTCGGCGCGAGCACCGCGCCCGGCACCTACACCCTGACGGTCACCGGCTCGGGCACCGTCAGCCACACCACCACCTACACGCTGACCGTCACGGGCGGTGGCGGCTCCTGCACGCCGCGCCAGCTCGTGGTGAACGGCGGCTTCGAGAGCGGCAGCAGCCCGTGGACCGCGAGCGCGGGCGTGATCACCAACGACGCGCGGCAGGCGGCGCACGGCGGCAGCTACAAGGCGTGGCTGGGCGGCCGGGGGACCAGCTACACCGAGAACGCCGCGCAGTCCGTGACCATCCCCTCGGGCTGCGCCTCGTACCGGCTCTCGTTCTTCGTCCACATCGACACGGACGAGACCGAGAACGTCGCCTACGACACGGCCACGGTCAAGGTGGGCGGCCGCCAGCTGGCCTCCTACTCCAACCTGGACGCGGCCCCCGGCTACGTCGAGAAGTCGTACGACCTCTCGTCCTTCGCGGGCCAGACCGTGACCCTCGGGTTCACGTCGGTGGAGGACCAGTCCCTGCAGACCTCGTTCGTCGTGGACGACGTCTCGATCCAGGTGAGCTGAGCCCCCGCGCCCTCCGCACCGGTGAAACAGGCCCGGCCCCCGGCATCCGGGGGCCGGGCCTCCGGCGGTCGCCCGCCGGGTCGGTCAGTTCCCGGCGTAGGCCGTCACCGGGTAGTGGTCGCTCAGGTTCGTGTACGTGTAGCTCGTGCCCCAGCTGGAGACGGTCCAGGGCGCGCTCCGCTCCAGGACCACGTTGTTCGTCCAGCCGGCCGGACGCGCGTTCCCGGCGCGGTACAGGACGTAGTCCAGGTCCTCGCGGGGGTCGGTCGGGTAGCGGTAGTTCGCGATCGAGTTCAGCGAGGTGTCGAAGGAGTACGGGTGGCCGGTGCGGGCGTCCGCGCCCACCAGGCCCGCGTCGGCGAGCATCGTCGCGTACTCGGGCGTGCGGGAGTCCACGTTCATGTCGCCCGCGACGATCACCTGCTCGCCGGCCGGGATGTTCTTGGCGTCGAGGAAGGCGTCGATGTTCTTGAACTGCCGGCTGCGCATCTGCGCCGCCTCGCCCGCGGAGCAGCCCGGGTCGGTCGACTGCGCGTGGGTGCCGACGACGTGCACCTTCGTGCCGTTCACGTCGAGGACCGCGTAGACGAAGCCCTTGTTCGACCACCAGTCGGCGCCGCACGCGTCCTTGTAGACGTACTGCTCCTTGCGGACGACCGGCCACTTGCTGAGCAGGGTCACCCCGCCGTCCTCCGGGGTGGTGGCCGAGTAGGCGCCGCCGGTGGCGTCCCAGCCCGACTTCGAGCGGCCGACGACGGGGGTCTGGTACGGGTACTGCGCGGCGGCGTTCGCCTTGAGCGCGTCCGAGGCGGAGTTGTCGAAGGCCTCCTGGAGCACCACGACGTCGTTGCCCTGGAAGAAGGACGCGGCCGGGATGGCGGCGGCGCGGTGGTCCTGGCCCCAGTTCGGGTAGAGGTTCTTGGACATCAGGAAGACGTTGTACGTCAGCACCTTCAGGCGCGGCGTCGCCGCGGCGGAGTCGGCCGCCGAGGCGGCCGGTGCGACCGCGGTGAGGGTGGCGGCGGCGACCGCGACGGACAGGGCGGCGCCGGAGACGCGGCGGAGCGAGCGGAACGGCACTGGGAACTCCCGTTGGATAATGGGGGGTTGGAGGACCGGCGTCGCACATCAAAGCAGCCGTGGTTACCTTCCGGTAGCCGTTGGATGCCGCGAATCTTGCGCGGCTCGCACGAACGCGCCAACTCTCGGCCGTTAGCCCGAATTGCCGCATTTGCGACCAGGTAGGATGCGCCCATGACCCTCGCGCAGAACTCGCAGATCTTCGACATGGACCTCGGTCCGCTCAACCCGGTGTGGGCCGAGCTCATCATCGGCTTCGTGATCTTCGGCATCACCTTCCTGATCCTCGCCAAGGGGATCCTCCCGAAGATCAACCGCACGCTCTCCGAGCGTGAGGACGCCATCGAGGGCGGCACCGAGCGCGCCGACGACCTGCGCAGCGAGGCCACCGCGATCCGCGAGCAGTACGAGGCCGAGCTCGCCGAGGCCCGCCACGACGCCGCCCGCATCCGCTCCCAGGCCAGCGAGGAGGGCGCCGCCGCCATCGCCGCCGCCCGTGCCGAGGGCCTGCGCGAGCGCGAGGCCATCCTGGCCGCCGGCGCCGAGCGCATCGCCACCGAGCGCGCCGCCGCCGAGCGCGAGCTCACCGCCGACGTCGACGCCTGGGCCCACGCCCTGGCCGGCCGCATCGTCGGCGAGCCGGTCGGCGCCGATCGCGGCTGACGCGCACGCACGCCCGTACGGGGCCGCGCCCCGGGCCCACCGCCCGGGACGCGGCCCCGCGTCATTCCGGGCCGAGGACCGCCCGGCCCGCCCTTGCCCGCAGCCGCGGACCCGGGCAGCCTGAGAAGCGAGCGAGAGGAAGCAGGCGTGACGGAGCGCACCGAGAGGGAGACGGACCGCGGGACCGACCGCGGCCACCTGACCGGAACCGGGCGGCCCGCGCCGCCCGCCGCCCGCCCCCGCACCGCCGACCCCGTCCCGCCGCCCGTCGGCGGCGTCCTGTGGACCGTCGCCGGGGACGTCCGCGCCCTGCTCATGCTGCCCGCGGCGCTCACCATGCAGGTGGCCCACCCCGCCATCGGCGCCGGCGTCGACGCCCACTCGGTCTTCCGCACCGACCCCTGGGGCCGCGGCGAACGCTCCCTGCGCTCGCTCCAGCTGTGGATCTACGGCGGGGAGGCCGCCGCCGAGGAGGGGCGCCGGCTGCGGACGCTCCACAGGGAGATCCAGGGCACCGACGCCCGCGGCCGCCGCTACCACGCGCTGACCCCCGCCTACTACGCCTGGGTGCACGCCACCGGCTACCCCGTCTACCGCCACGGCCTGCGCTACCTCGCCCGCCCCCTCACCGGGGCCCAGGACCGCGCCCTCTACGCCGAGTGGCTCCGGGTCGGGCGGGTGCTCGGCATCCACGACCGGGACATGCCCCAGTCGATCGAGGAGTTCTGGCCGTACTACCGCCGGGTCCTCGCCGAGGAGCTGGAGGCCACCGTCGTCGTCCGCGAGCTCCTCGCCACCGACCTGCCCGTACCGGCCCCGGACCGCGGACCGCTGCCCGTACGGCTCGTCCTGAAGGCGCTGTGGCCGGTGCTCCGCGGACCCTTCCTGCGGGTCCGGGCCTTCCTCACCGTCGGCCTCATGCCGCCGGACGCCCGCGAGGCCATCGGCCTGGACTGGACGGACGCCCAGGAGCGGCGGCTGCGCCGCCTCGCCCGGGTCGTACGGACCGTGGTGCCCGTCCTCCCCGAGCGGCTGCGCTATCTGCCGATGGCCCGCGAGGCCCGCCGCGCGGCCCGGCTCAGCGGGGCGGCAGCCCGTTCCGGGCGATGACCTCCCGGTACCAGCGGAAGCTGTCCTTCGGCGTGCGGCGGCCGGTCGGGAAGTCCACGTGGACGATCCCGAACCGCCTGCCGTAACCGTGGGCCCACTCGAAGTTGTCGAGCAGCGACCACACGAAGTACCCGCGCAGGTCCACCCCGTCCGCCAGGGCCCGCCGCGCCGCCGCGAGGTGCGCCGCCAGGTACGCGACCCGCTCCGGGTCGTGGACCGCGCCCTCCGGGTCCGCGTAGTCGTCGTACGCGGCGCCGTTCTCGGTGACCAGCAGCGGCACCCCCGGCAGCTCGTCCCGCAGCCGGACCAGCAGCTCGTGGAGCCCGTCCGCGTCCACCGGCCAGTCCATCGCGGTGCGCGGACCCGGCAGCGGCACGAAGCGCACGTGCCCGGCGGCCCCCGGCCACGGGGACGGCGCGGCGGAGGAGCCCGCCGCGACCACGGCGGGGGAGTAGTAGTTGACCCCCAGCGAGTCGATCGGGGCGGCGATCGCGGCGAGGTCGCCGTCGTGGACGAAGGACCAGTCCGTCAGGGCGGCCGTGTCGGCCACCAGGTCCTCGGGCAGCCGGCCGTGGAAGACCGGCTCCAGGAAGATCCGGTTGCCGACGGCGTCGATCCGGCGGACCGCGTCCCGGTCCTCCGGTGTGTCCGTGTGCGGCCGCAGCGCGTGCAGGTTGAGCGTCAGCGACACCTCGGCCGAGGCCGGCAGCGCGGCCCGCAGCGCCCGCACCCCCAGCCCGTGCGCCAGGTTGAGGTGGTGCGCGGCGCGCAGCGCGGCCCGCTCGTCGGTGCGGCCCGGGGCGTGCTCCCCGGAGCCGTAGCCGAGGAAGGCCGCGCACCACGGCTCGTTCAGCGTGGTCCAGGTGCCGACGCGGTCGCCGAGCGCCTCCGCCGCGCGCCCCGCGTACTCCGCGAACCGCTCCGCCGTCGCCCGCTCCGGCCAGCCGCCCGCGTCCTCCAGCTCCTGCGGCAGGTCCCAGTGGTAGAGCGTGGCGACCGGCCGGATCCCCGCGTCGAGCAGCTCGTCGGCCAGCTGCCGGTAGAAGTCCAGCCCCTTCTGCGAGACCGGGCCCCGGCCGCCCGGCAGGACGCGGGACCAGGAGAGGGAGAAGCGGTAGTCGGTGAGCCCGAGCTCCCTCATCAGGGCGATGTCCTCGCGCGACCGGTGGTAGTGGTCGGTCGCGGTGTCGCCGGTGTCGCCGTTGCGCACCTTGCCCGGGGTGCGGCTGAAGGTGTCCCAGATCGACGGGGTGCGGCCGTCCTCGGCCGCCGCCCCCTCGATCTGGTAGGCGGCGGTGGCCGAGCCCCAGCGGAAGCCGGCAGGGAAATGAGCGTTCATGAGAGGGAAACCCCCGGTTTCGGAGAAAAGGCACGGAAGACGGCCCGCGCGGCGGAGCCCGGGCCCGGCATGACCCGGAGGACGCGACCTAGCCCTTGACGGCGCCCTGCATGATCCCGCCGACGATCTGCCGGCCGAGCAGCCCGAAGACCAGCAGGACGGGAAGGGTGCCGAGCAGGGTGCCCGCCATGACCACGGACTGGTCGTGGACGTAGCCGCCGCCGAGCTGGCGCAGCGCGACCTGCACGGTCGGCTCCTGCGAGGAGAGCGCGACCACCGGCCAGAAGAAGTCGTTCCAGGCGCTCATGAAGGTGAGCAGCCCCAGCACCGCCATCCCGGGGCGGGCCACCGGCACGACGATCGACCAGAAGATCCGGGCCGTGGACGCCCCGTCCACCCGGGCCGCCTCGATCAGCTCGTCCGGCAGCGCCTGCACCAGGAACTGGCGCATGAAGAAGACCCCGAAGGCCGACACCAGTCCCGGCAGGATCACCGACTGCAGCCGGTTCACCCAGCCCAGCTCGGCGATCAGCATGAACAGCGGGATCACCCCGAGCTGCGGCGGGATCATCATCGTGCCCACGGTGAGCGCGAGCAGCGCGCCCCGGCCGCGGAAGCGCAGCTTGGCGAAGGCGAACCCGGCGAGGGTGCAGCACAGCACCGTGCCGACGGTGATCGAGCCGGACACGACCAGGGAGTTGAGCAGCGCCTTGCCGATGTCGGCCTCCTCCAGCACCGCCTCGAAGTTGGGGATGAGGTTCGGCCCCGGCAGCAGGCTGGGCGGCACCTTCGCCAGGTCGGCGTTGGAGCGGCTCGCGGCGACGACGGTCCAGTAGAAGGGGAAGGAGGAGACGAGGACGGCGAGGACGAGGACGGCGTACGTGACCGGCCCGCCGCGTCCGGCGCGGGCGCTCACGACGCCACCGCCGCGGCCTCGTCGCGCCGCGAACGGCGGCGCGCGACCACGGCGTTGGCCCCGACGAGCAGCAGGATCAGCAGGAACATGAGCCAGGCGACGGCCGCCGCCCGCCCCAGGTGGAAGAAGCCCCAGCCCTGTTCGTACAGGTAGAGCCCCAGTGTCTGGTACTGGTGCGAGATGCCGCCGGAGACCGACCCCTCGAAGAGCAGCGGCTCGCCGAACAGCTGGGTCGCGCCGATCGTCGAGACGACCACCGTGAACACGATCGTCGGTCGCAGTCCCGGCAGGGTGACGTGCGCGAACTGGCGCCAGCGCGAGGCGCCGTCCATCTCGGCGGCCTCGTACAGCTCGGCGGGGATCGACTGCATCCCGGCCAGGTAGATCAGGGCGTTGTAGCCGGTCCAGCGCCAGACGACGATCGAGGACACCGCCGCCTGCGAGGCGAGGGTGCCGTCCTGCCAGTCGACGGGCCCGAGCCCGGCCACCGACAGCAGCTGGTTGACCAGACCGAAGTCCCGCCCGAAGAGCTGGGCGAAGACGAGGGTGGCGGCGGCGACGGAGGTCGCGTACGGCAGCAGCATCGCCGTGCGGAAGAACGTCCGCCCGCGCAGCCGGTAGTGGAGCAGGTGCGCGAGCCCGAGCGCCATCAGGAGCTGCGGGACCGTGGACAGGGCGCCGATGACGACGGTGTTGCGCAGCGCCCGCCAGAAGAACTCGTCGGTGAGCAGGGCCGTGTAGTTCCCGAGCCCGCGCCACTCCATCGCGCCGGGCGTCTGGAGCTCGACGCGGTGGAGGGAGACGTAGGCGGTGTAGAGCAGCGGGAAGAGCCCGAAGGCGGCGAACAGGGTGAAGAACGGCGCGAGGAAGGTGTACGGGGACACACTGCGCCACAGCCGGGTGAGGGTCACGGTGCGAGGCCCTTCGACGGGGTGGGGTGGCGGGGCTCGGGGCGGGGAGCGCGGCCGGGAGGGCCGGCCACGGGGCGGGCGGAGGGCGCCGGGGGAGCGGCGCCCCGGCTCACCCGATCGCGTTCTCGACCCCCTTCCGGGCGTGGGACCAGGCCTCCGCCGGCGCGGTGCCCTTCCGTTCCACCTCGCTCAGGGCGTTGGTGATCTGGTCGGCCACGTTCTTGTCGTGCACCCCGAGGACCTGGACGGGGGCGGCCTTCGCCGCGTCGCCGAAGAGGCGGCCGATCGGGGCGCCGGAGAAGTACGGGTCGGTGGCGTCGGCGACCTGGGCGATGGCACCGGTGGAGGAGGGGAAGTTGCCCTGCTTGCGGAAGAGCCGGGCCTGCTGGGCGGGGGCGGTGAGCCAGCGGATCAGCTCGTACGCCTCCTTCTTGTGCTTCGCCGCGCGGGGTACGGCGAGGAAGGAGCCGCCCCAGTTCCCGGCGCCGCCCGGGAGCTTCGCGATGTCCCACTTGCCCTTGCCGGCGTCCCCGGCCTGGCCCTTGATGTAGCCGAGCATCCAGGCGGGGCAGGGCAGGGTGGCGAAGGAACCGGCGGAGAAGGCCTGGTTCCACTGCGGGGACCACTGGTCCAGCTTGGCGCTGAGGCCGTCCTTCGCGGCGGTCACGGAGGCGTCCCAGGCGCGGCGGACGGCGGGGCTGTCGGCGTAGATCAGCGTGCCGGAGGCGTCGTAGTAGCGCTCCTTCTCCTGGCCCACCATGACGGTGTAGAGGCTGCCGACGCTGTCCATCCAGGCGCTCTTGCCGGGCGCCTTCGCCCGGTACTGGCGGCCGAGCTCCAGGTACCCGTCCCAGGTGGACCAGCGCGCGGCGAGCTCGGTGCGGTCGGTGGGCAGCCCGGCCTGCCGGAGCAGGTCGGTCCGGTAGCACATCGCCTCGGGCCCGACGTCCGTGCCGAGGCCGAGCACGGCCCCGCCCGGAGCGGTCGCCGCGGCCCAGGTGGCGCTCGCGAACTCGCCCTTCAGCGCCTCCGCGCCGTAGCGGCGCAGGTCCTCGAACCGGTCGCCCTGCTGCTGCGTGACGGAGGCGATCCGCCCCACCTCGACGGCCTGCACGTCGGCGAGCCCGCCGCCGCCGGCGAGCCGGGTCTGCAGCGACTTCCAGTAGTCCTGCTCGTCCTCGGTGTCGGTCTGCTTGACGACGATCCCGGGGTGGGCCTTCTCGTACTCGGCGTAGAGCCCGGCCTCCTTGTACCCGAAGGAACCGAAGAGGTCGACGGTGACGACCACCTTCCCGCCGGCGGAGTCGGACCCCGCGGAGCCCCCGCCGGACGAACACCCGGCGACCAGCGCCCCGACGAGTGCGGCCGCCGCGGCGGCTCGGTGGACGCGGACAGTGCGCATAGGGGGGCCTCCCTTGGCTCCTGACCGTCTTGAGAGCGCTCTCAAGACGCGTGAGGAGAGTGCCCGCCCTGCCAGGTTCGCGTCAAGAGCTTGGCGCGTAACGGCCGTTCCGTCGGCAGGCTGACGCTGCCCGCACGCCGCCCGCCACGCGGCTGGTGCGCGGCGAGGTGTGCCGGTAGAGGCGGGTTCCTCAGGCCGAGGCGCGCCGCACCAGATCCGTCGGGGTGATCAGGGCCCCGACCCGCTCGCCGTCCAGCGTGCGCATGAGCTGGCGCACCATCAGGCGCCCCATGCCCTCGATGTCCTGGCGCACCGTCGTCAGCGGCGGGGAGGTGGACTCCGCCACCGCCGGCATGTCGTCGAACCCGACGACCGCCACGTCCTCCGGCACGCGCGCCCCCCGCTCCCGCAGGATCTCCAGCGCGCCCGCCGCCATCAGGTCGTTGGCCGCGAAGACCGCGTCGAGGTCCCGCCGGCGCTCCAGGAGCACGGTCATCGCCCGCGCGCCGCTCTCCCGGGTGAAGTCGCCGTCCACGACCAGGTCGGCGTCGCCGCCGGGGAGTTCGTCCCGGTAGCCGTGCAGCCGGTCCAGGGCCGAGGTCTGGTCGCGCGGGCCCGCGATGTGGGCGATGCGGCTCCGGCCGAGGGCGCGCAGGTGGCGTACGGCCGCGCGGGCGCCGCCGCGGTTGTCGCAGTCGACGTACGGCACCTCGGGACTGCCGTCGGGGCCGGTCCAGCCGGGCCGGCCGCCGAAGACGCTCGGGACCTGGGCGCGGCGGATGATCGCGGGCAGCTCGTCGTCGTCGTGGAGGGAGAAGGCGAGCGCGCCGTCCACGTGACCGCCGCCCAGATAGCGCGCGATCCGCTCGTGGTCGCCCGTGTCCTCCACCCACAGCAGAACCAACTGGGTGTCGTGCGCGCTGAGTTCCCGGCTGATGCCGCGCACCTGGCGCTCGAAGAACGGGTCGGAGAAGATCCGGAACTCCGGCTCGGCGATGATCACCGCGACGGCCCCGTTGCGGCGGGTCACCAGCGTGCGCGCGGCGTGGTTCGGGATGTAGCCGAGCTCGTCGACGGCCTTGCGGACCTTCTCCACCAGGGCGTCCCGCACGCCCGCGCCGCCGTTCACGACCCGGGACACCGTGGCCCGGGACACGCCCGCCCGCGCGGCGACCTCTTCCAGGGTGGGGCGCCCACCGGGCACGGGTTCGCTCACGGCCGGCTCCTCGGGGCGTCGCGGCGGTCGGTACTGACGCCACGAGGGTAACCGGTGTGCCCCGCGCGCCGGACCCGCCCGGGAAAGCGCTCTCCCCACGCGCGCCCGCCGGGTCCGTCCCCGTCGGCGCGGGACGGACCCGGCGGGCGCCGGTCACGGGCCCGGGCCGGCGACCGGCCCGGGCACCCGGCTCAGTGCCGGTCGTTCTCGTGGATCGTGTTCGTCTCCGCGATCTTCTTCCACGACTTCGGCTGCGCCGGCTTCGCCGCCGCGGCCTTCGCGGAGCCCTGCGCCGCACGCGCCGCCGGAGCCGCCGCGGGCGCCTTCAGGCCGGCCTTCGCCGCCGCCGGGGCCGCGGGCTTCACCGGCTGGTAGAGCCAGGTGTCGAAGAGGCCCGCCAGCGGCTTGCCCGAGAGCTTCTCCGCGTACTTCACGAAGTCGGACACCTTCGCGTTGCCGTAGGCGTACTGCTGCGGCCAGCCCTTGAGGACCGCGAAGAACCTCTCGTCGCCGATCTCGTTGCGCAGCGCCTGCAGCGCCAGCGCGCCCCGGTCGTACACGGCGGCGTGGAACTGGTCGTCCGGGCCCGGGTCGCCCGGCTTCACGGTCCAGAACGGGTCCTCGGCCGCGCGGGTCTGGTACACGTAGTCGGCGAGCTCCTGCGCCGTGCCCTCGCCCTCCTTCTCCGACCACAGCCACTGGCTGTAGCGGGCGAAGCCCTCGTTGATCCAGATGTCCTTCCAGTCGGCGACCGAGACGCTGTCGCCGTACCACTGGTGGGCCAGCTCGTGGACGACCACCGAGACGTTCGCGCCGTTGGCGAACTGCCGCGGGCTGTAGAACGGCCGGGTCTGCGTCTCCAGCGCGAAGCCGCTGGTCACGTTCGGCACGTAACCGCCGAGGGAGTTGAACGGGTACGGGCCGAAGACCGACTCCAGCCACTCCGCGACCTCGGTGGTCCGCTCGATGGAGGCGCGGGCCGCCCCGGCGTTGTCGCCCAGGTCCTTGCTGTACGCGTTGAGGACCGGCAGTCCGTTCGCGGTCCTGTCCGTCGTGATGTCGAACTTGCCGACCGCGAGCGTGGCCAGATACGTCGCCTGGGGCTTGTTGGAACGCCAGTTGAAGCGCGTCCAGCCCAGCTTGGAGGACTGCGACTGCAGCACGCCGTTGCTGATCGCCTGGTGGCCGTCCGGCACCAGCACGGAGACGTCGAAGGTGGCCTTGTCCAGCGGGTGGTCGTTGGACGGGAACCACCAGACCGCCGAATCCGGCTCCTGCGCGGCCACGCCGCCGTCGGGCGTACGGGCCCAGGCGGACCAGCCGCCTATCTTCACCTCGGAGGGCTTGCCCGCGTAACGGACCACGATGGAGACGGACTTGTTCTTCTCCAGCGGCGACGCCGGGGTGACGACCAGCTCGTGGTCGCCGGCGGTGGTGAACTTCGCGACCCGGCCGTTCACCCGCACCTCGCTGACCTTCAGACCGAGGTCGAGGTTGAAGCGGGACAGGTTCTGCTTGGTGGTCGCGACCAGCGTCGCCGTGCCCTCCAGCAGGTCGGTCGCGGGCTGGTACTTCAGCCGCAGGTCGTAGTGCGAGACGTCGTAACCGCCGTTGCCGCTGGCGGGGTAGTAGGAGTCGCCGATGCCCGGGGCGCCCGGAGTGAAGTCGGCGGCGGATGCCGGGATCGCCAGCAGCAGGCCGGCCGCGAGGGCGCTGGGAACGATGATTCTGCGGTGCACGGGTGCTCCCCAAGTCATGAGAATCGTAAGACGCACGGGTGGTCGTCGGTCCTTAGCGAGCCTATTCAGCCCCCCGACGGCCCGTCACGTCCAGAGCACCCCCTGTCACATGATCGCCATTCGGCCGACACGAACCCCGCGCACCGCATGTCCCGCACGGCACTCTTTTGCTCGGGGTCGGCGGACGGTACGTTCCGCCCCATGCCGATACGTGTGCGGAGAACCCGTCGAGCTCGTCTGTCGTGCAGAACACTGGCCGTCGCCGCCACGGCGGCCCTGATGGCCGCCTTCGCCCCGGCGGCCGGCGCCCAGCCGGCCGACGCCGTGGCGGCCGCGGGCGTGGCGGCCGCGGGCGTACGGGAGTCCGCGCCCGTGTACTCCTACGCCGACGCCGTCCGCGAGTCCGTCTGGGTCGACACCGGCCTCGACGCGGACGCCGACGGGCGCACCGACCGGGTCGCCGTCGACATCGTCCGCCCCCGCGAACCCGCCGCGGCCGGCCGGAAGATACCCGTCATCATGGACGCCAGCCCCTACTACGCCTGCTGCGGCCGGGGCAACGAGGGCCAGCGCAAGACCTACGACGCCGACGGCAAGCCCGTCCAGTTCCCGCTCTTCTACGACAACTACTTCGTGCCGCGCGGCTACGCCTTCGTCGCCGTCGACCTCGCCGGCACCAGCCGCTCGGACGGCTGCGACGACGTCGGCGGACGCTCCGACGTGCAGTCCGCCAAGGCCGTCGTCGACTGGCTGAACGGCCGCGCCCGCGGCTACACCACCCGCACCGGCGCCGACCGGGCCCGCGCCACCACCTGGTCCACCGGCGCCGTCGGCATGATCGGCAAGAGCTGGGACGGCACCGTCGCCAACGGCGTGGCCGCGACCGGCGTCGAAGGCCTGCGCACGATCGTGCCGATCGGCGCGATCTCGTCGTGGTACGACTACTTCCACTCCCAGGGCGCCCCGCTCTACGACGCCAACCCCACCTGGCTCTCCGACTACGTCAACAGCCCCGAGGCCAAGGCCCGTTGCGGCGCCGTCCAGGACCGGATCGCGCAGGCCACCCCGTACACCGGAGACTGGACCCCCGCCTGGACCGAGCGCGACTACGTCGCCGACGCCCGGAAGGTGAAGGCCAGCGTCTTCGTCGTGCACGGACAGCAGGACCTCAACGTGCGCGCCAACCAGTTCGGCCAGTGGTGGGACGCGCTCGCCGCGAACGGCGTCGAGCGCAAGATCTGGCTCTCCCAGACCGGCCACGTCGACCCCTTCGACTTCCGCCGGGCCGACTGGGTGCGCACCCTGCACCGCTGGTTCGACCACCACCTCCTCGGCTACGACAACGGCATCGACCGCGAACCGATGGCCGACGTCGAACGCGCCCCCGACCGCTGGACCACCGACCGCGTCTGGCCGGCCCCCGGCACCGCCCCCACCGTGCTCCGCCCCACCACCGGCGGCACCCCCGGCGTCGGCGGCCTCGACCGCACCCGCGCCCCGCGCGGCGCCACCGAGACCTTCACCGACGACCCGGCCCTGAGCGAGCTCGACTGGGCCGCTGACATCGACCGCGGCACCCCCGCCAAGGCCGGCTTCAGCACCACCCCGCTCACCCGCGACCTGCGCCTCTCCGGCTCCTCCACGGTCACCGTCACCGCCACCCCGACGACCTCCAGCGCCCACCTGAGCGCCGTCCTCGTCGACCTCGGCCCCGACACGATCCGGGCCTACGACGAAGCCGGCGAGGGCATCACCACCCTCACCGAACGCAGCTGCTGGGGCGCGAGCACGCCCGGCGACAGCGCCTGCTTCAAGGACACCCGGGCGCGCACCGCGGACGTCGGACACACGGTCGTCTCCCGCGGCTGGGCCGACCTCGGCACCTGGGCCGACCCGCGCCGGGGCCGGCCGCTCACCCCGGGACGGGCGTACACGATCACCCTCAAGCTGGCGCCCACCGACCACGTCGTCCCCGCCGGACACCGCCTCGCCCTGATCGTCGCGGGCACCGACAAGGACCTGATCGACCCGCCGGCCACCCGGCCGACCGTCACCCTCGACCTGACTCGCACCTGGGCCCGGGTGCCGCTGCTCGGCGGGGCCGGGGCCTTCGACCGGGCGACCGCCGGTGACCTCGCGCGGGCCGCCGGCGTTCAGCCCGGTGACGCCCCCGCCGGCCGCGCCGCACCCGCGCGGACCGGCGCCCCGATCCCCGGTGAGGCCCGATGACCCGCACCCTCCGCACCCGACGGCGCGCGCTCACCCTCGCGGTGGGCGCCGCCCTCGCCCTGCCCCTGCTCGCCACCCCCACCGAGGCCGCAGGCGGCGGGACCCCGCCGGCGCCCCCCAGGACCGGGTTCGAGACCAGCGACGGCGCCCGCTGGACCACCGAGGCGGAGGAGACGGCCTTCCTCGCCGCCGTCGACCGGGCGAGCCCCCGCCTCTCGGTGCGCACCTTCGGCACCACGAAGCAGGACCGCCCGCTCCGGCTTGCCACGATCGGCACCGGGCCCACGACCGTGCTGCTCATCTGCTCCCAGCACGGCGACGAGCCCGCCGGCCGCGAGACCTGCCTGGGCACCCTGCGCGACCTCGCGTACGCCCAGGACCCCACGACCCGCCGCTTCCTCGCCCGCACGACCCTCCTCGTCGTCCCCACCGCCAACCCCGACGGCCGTCAGCTCGACACGCGCGGCAACGCCGACGGGGTCGACCTCAACCGCGACCACCTCGCCCTGCGCACCGCCGAGACACGGGCGCTCGCCGCGGTCCTCCGCGACCGGCGGCCCGAGCTGGTCTACGACCTCCACGAGTACGGAGCCACCCCGCCGTACTACGACAAGGACCTGCTGGCCCTCTGGCCGCGCAACCTCAACACGGACCCGCGCGTCCACGAGGAGTCCCGCACCCTGTCCGAGGCGTACGTCCGCCCCGCCGGCGCGCGCGCCGGGTTCGGGACCGGCATCTACGGCATCTGGACCGACCCCCTCACCGGCGAGCCGATCAAGCAGGTGGCGGGCGACGGCCAGGAGCGCATCCTGCGCAACACGGCCGGCCTCAAGCACGCCGTGGGACTCCTCGTGGAGACCCGCGAGGACGCCCGCGACCAGGCCGAGCGGGACGACCCGGCGCTGAACCACCGCCGCCGGGTGACCACGCAGAAGGCCGCCCTCAGGGGCCTGTTCGCCTACGTGGACGCCCGCCGCGGCGGGCTCGCCGCGGCCACCGCCCAGGCCCGCCGCACCGGTTTCGCCGACCGCGGCCCCGTCCTGCTCGGCGGCGCCGACAACGACCCGGCCGAGCCGTCCGAGACCCTCCCCGACCCGCCGTGCGCGTACCGCCTGACGGCAACTCAGTACAGCGACGTCAAGGATGAGTTGGACCTGCACGGCGTCGTCGTGCGGCACCGGGGGGACGGGACCGCGGTCGTCCCGCTCCGCCAGTCGCGGCGCGCCCTGGTCGCCCTGTTGCTCGACCCTCGGGCGTCGTACGGGCTGACGCGCGGGGAGCCGCTGGAGACCTGCCGAGGGAGTGGTTGAGGAGCCGCTGAGGAGCCGGTGAGGAGCCGGTGAGGAGCCGGTGAGGAGCCGGTGAGGAACCGACGGGGGACCCGGCGCGTATGCCGGGTCCCCCGTCGGTTCCGGGCTACGGTCGCCGACCCGTACCGACCCCCGCCCGAACGCTGGAGTGACCCATGCGCCACGCCCCGCCGCGCCGCACCCTCCCGGCCCTCGCCGCCACGACGCTGCTGGCCGGTGGCCTGCTCCTCGGCCAGGCGGCGACGGCCCCGACGGCCCGCGCCGACGGCCGGACGGTCGTCTGCGACGTGCCCGGGATGCGCCAGGAGTCCCACGCGCTGCGCGCCAAGGCGGCCCGGCTGGACGAGCTCGGGGCCCGCACGGAGGCGAACGGGGCCCGCGCCGAGGCGGACGCCCTCGACCGCAGGATCCAGAGCTGCGTCGACGCGGAGGAGAACAACGCGAGGCCCTTCCCGCGCTGACCCGAGCGGCACCCGGCGCACTCCGCGCGGAACAGCCGGTCCGTCACTCCGTGCGGAACAGCCGGTCCGTCACTCCGCGCGGAACAGCCGGTCCGTCACCCCTCGTGGACCAGCTCCGCCGCCCGTTCCGCGCAGCCCCACGCGACCGTGACCCCGGCCCCGCCGTGCCCGTAGTTGTGCACGAGCAGCCCGCCGCCCGGCAGCGGCTCCGCCTCGATGCGTACCCCGCCCGCCCGGGCCGGCCGCAGGCCCACCCGGTGGCCCAGGACCCTCGCCCGCGCGATCTCGGGCCGGATCAGGGCGCACCGCGCCACGATGGCCGCGGCGGTCGCCGGGTCGGGCTCCGAGGACTCGTCGCCCTCCTGCGCGGTGCCGCCCAGGATGAGGCGGCCCGGCTGCGGGAAGAAGTACGTCGTCTCGCTGGACGCCCCGTCGGCGGCGGTGAACCAGCTGTCCACGCCCGGGTTCTCCACCAGCACCAACTGCCCCCGCACCGGCCGCAGCCGCGGGTCCGGGACCAGCTCCCGCGCCGCGAGCCCCGTGCAGTCCACCACCACCCGGGCCTCGGCGGCGGCCTCCGCGAAGCCGGGACCCGACACCGCGCGCCGCTCGAACGAGCCGCCCAGCCCCTCGAACCGGGCCCGGAGCCAATCGAGATGGACCGGCATGTCGATCAGAGGCAGCCGGGCGGCGAGCCCGACCGCGTACGGCCCCGGCACCTCCTCCGGCGGCAGCTGCCGCAGCCCGTCGACCTCCTTAGCCCAGTCGCCGAGACCGTCGAGGACCGTGTCGGCGTGCACGCCCGGAACCAGGCGCACCCCCGTCGCCGCCGGGTCGGCGGCCAGCTCCTCGTACCGGCGCAGCGAGGCCAGCGACCAGCCGCCGACCTCCGCCTCCGGTTCGATCCGGTACGGCCACCACAGCGCGCCCGCCACCGCCGAGGTGGTCTCCGCGACCGGGTCCCGGGACCAGACCCGGACCCGCAGCCCCCGCTCCGCGAGCCGGATCGCCGTCGTCAGACCGACGACCCCGCCGCCCACCACGACCACGCGGCCGTCCCCGGCGCCGCCCCTGCCCCTGCCGCTGTTCCTGTCCCTGTCCCTGTCCATGAACGGACCGTACCGACCCGGGGAGCCCGGCACGGGAGGAATTCCGGTGGACGCGGGCGCGCCACCGGGGGCGCCGGCTCCCCGGCCCCCCACGTGCCGGCAGGACCGCCGTGACCGGCCCCGCTCCACCCCGCGCCCGTCCTCACCTAGGATTCATCCCCTGATGACTGCCACCCTCGTCGCCAAGAACCTCGCCGCCGGCCACGGCGACCGCTCCCTCTTCTCCGGGCTCGACCTCGTCGTCGCCCCCGGGGACGTCATCGGCCTCGTCGGGGTCAACGGCGCCGGGAAGTCCACCCTGCTGCGGCTGCTCGCGGGCCTCGACATCCCCGAGGACGGTGAGCTGCGGCTCTCGCCGCCCACCGCGACCGTCGGACACCTCCCGCAGGAGCCGGAGCGGCGCGAAGGGGAGACCGTCCGGGAGTTCCTGGCCCGCCGCACCGGCGTCGCCGCCGCGCAGGCCGCGATGGACGAGGCCACCCAGGGGCTCGTCGACGGCACGCCCGGTGCCGACGACGCGTACGCCGTGAGCCTGGAGCGCTGGCTCGACCTCGGCGGCGCCGACCTCGACGAGCGGGCCGAGGAGGTCGCCGCCTCCCTCGGCCTCACCGTCGGGCTCGACCAGCCCATGACGGGGCTCTCCGGCGGCCAGGCGGCCCGCGCCGGCCTCGCCTCCCTCCTGCTCTCCCGCTACGACGTCTTCCTCCTCGACGAACCCACCAACGACCTCGACCTCGACGGCCTGGAGCGCCTCGAAGCCTTCGTCCAGGGGCTGCGCGCGGGCACCGTGGTCATCAGCCACGACCGCGAGTTCCTCACCCGCACCGTCACCAAGGTCCTCGAACTCGATCTCGCCCAGCAGCAGATCACCCTCTACGGCGGCGGATACGAGGCCTACCTGGAGGAGCGGGACACCGCGCGGCGGCACGCCCGCGAGGACTTCGAGGAGTACGCCGACAAGAAGGCCGCCCTGGAGGGGCGCGCCCTCATGCAGCGCAACTGGATGGACAAGGGCGTGCGCAACGCCCGCCGCAAGTCCTCCGACAACGACAAGATCGGGCGCAAGCTGCGCGGCGAGTCCAGCGAGAAGCAGGCCGCGAAGGCCCGCCAGACGCAGCGCATGATCGAGCGCCTGGACGTCGTCGAGGAGCCCCGCAAGGAGTGGGAGCTGCGCATGGAGATCGCGGCGGCCCCGCGCTCCGGCGCGGTCGTGGCCACCCTGCGCGAGGCGGAGGTGCGCCGCGGCGACTTCTCCTTCGGTCCCGTCTCCCTCCAGGTCGACTGGGCCGACAAGATCGCGATCACCGGCGCCAACGGGGCCGGCAAGTCGACCCTGCTCGCCGCGCTGCTCGGCCGGCTGCCGCTGGACGCGGGCGACGCGACGCTCGGCCCCGGTGTGGTGGTCGGCGAGGTCGACCAGGCCCGCAAGCTGTTCCACGGCACGGAGACGCTCCTGGACGCGTTCTGCGCGGCCGTCCCCGACACGGAGCCGGCGGAGGTCCGCACGCTGCTCGCCAAGTTCGGCCTCAAGGCGGACCACGTGCTGCGGCCCGCCACCACCCTGTCGCCCGGCGAGCGCACCCGCGCCGCCCTCGCCCTGCTCCAGGGCCGCGGGGTCAACCTGCTCGTCCTGGACGAGCCGACCAACCACCTGGACCTGCCCGCGATCGAGCAGCTGGAGTCCGCGCTGGAGGCGTACGAGGGCACGCTGCTCCTCGTCACCCACGACCGGCGGATGCTGGACGCGGTCCGCACGACCCGGCGCGTCGAGGTCGCCGACGGCAAGGTGACGGAGCTCTGATGACGGCCTCCTTCGGGTGGCCGGCCGCCGGGCAGGGGGTCTCCTTCGGCTGGGGGCCCGTCGAGGCCCGGGCCCTCGCCCCGGCCGCCGCCTGCGTGGTCGTCGTGGACGTGCTGTCGTTCACGACCGCCGTCGGCGTCGCCGTCGAGGGCGGCACGGCCGTCCACCCGTACCGGTGGCGGGACGCGAGCGCCCGGGCGTACGCCCGCGAGCGGGACGCCGTCCTGGCCGTCGGGCGGCGCGAGGCCGACGCCGCGCACCCCTGGTCGCTCTCCCCGGCCGCGCTGCGGGCCGCGCCCGCGCCCGACCGGCTCGTGCTGCCCTCGCCGAACGGCTCCACGATCGCGGTCGAGGCCGCGGCCGGCCGGGCCACCGTGGTCGCCGCCGCGCTGCGCAACCGCACCGCCGTCGCCCACTGGCTCGCCGCCCGCGGCCACGGCTCCGCCGAGCGCCCCCTCGCGGTGATCGCCGCCGGCGAACGATGGCCGGACGGCTCGCTGCGCCCCGCCCTGGAGGACCTGCTCGGCGCGGGCGCGGTCCTCGCCGCGCTGCGGGCCGCCGTGCCGGGGCTCACCCTGACGCCCGAGGCGACCGCGGCGGCCACGCTGTGGGACGCCACGGAGGACCCGGCCGCCGCCTTGCGGGGCTGCGACTCGGGCCGTGAACTGTACGAGTACGGCTATCCGCAGGACGTGGAGGTGGCCGCCGAGACCGACTCCTCGACCACGGTCCCCGTCCTCGTGGACGGCGCATTCCAGGAGGCACCATGACCGACGACCGCGTGACCCGGCTGATCGAGATGCTCGACGACCTCGAGGCCGACGTCGACGAGACCATCGACCTCGCCGACGCCATCGCGGCCTCCGGCGACCTCGGCCTGCTGCCGCGCCTGGAGTCCGAGCTGGACCGGGCGGTCGCGGACCGCAACGCCTACGGCCGCGAGCTCCTCGGCGGCGTCGTCGCGGCCCTCGGCGGCCCGGACCGGCTGCCGGTCCTGATCCGCGCCTCCGCCGTCGACCTGGGCGACGACCAGGACGGGCTGGCCGCCGAGATCGTCGACCTGGTCCAGGCCGACCCGAAGACCGCCCGGCGCCTCCTCCAGCCCCTGACGGAGGACGACGACCTGACGGTCGCCAACCGCGCGGACTGGGCGCTGCGCTTCGCGCCGTAACCCTCCCGGCGAGACACACCCGCCACGCCCGTCACGCCCGGCGGGACACAACCGGCACACCCGCCACGCCCGGCGGGACACCCGCCGCACTCGGCATACCGGCGACGCGCCGGCCACGCGCCGACGGGGCCCGGCCGCACCGGCCGGGCCCCGTCGGCGTTCACGTCACCGTCCGCGGCGCTTCCCGCCGCCACCGCCCTCGCCGAGCAGCCCCGCCTTGCGCAGGGCGTCCGCCATCGCGCTGTTCGAGGGGGCCGGGGCCGCCGGGCCGCCCTGGGGCTGGCCGCGCCGCTGCTGCGGCGGACGGCCGCCGCGCTCGCCACGGTCGCGGCGCTCGCCGCCGCCCCCGCGCTCGCCGCGGTCCCGCTTCGGGCCGGAGGCGGAGGGCTCCGCCGTCGCCTCGTCGTCCAGGCGGAGGGTCAGGGAGATGCGCTTGCGCGGGATGTCGACGTCCAGGACCTTCACCCGCACCACGTCGCCCGGCTTCACCACGTCCCGCGGGTCCTTGACGAAGGTCTTGGACATGGCGGAGACGTGCACGAGGCCGTCCTGGTGCACGCCGACGTCCACGAACGCGCCGAAGGCGGCCACATTGGTGACGACACCCTCCAGGACCATGCCCGCCACCAGGTCGCCGATCTTCTCGACGCCCTCCTTGAACGTGGCCGTGCGGAACGCGGGACGCGGGTCGCGGCCCGGCTTCTCCAGCTCCCGCAGGATGTCGTTGACCGTCGGCAGACCGAAGGTCTCGTCCACGAACTCGTCGGCCCGCAGCGAGCGCAGCACGCCCGTGTTGCCGATCAGCGCGCCGACCTCGCCGCCCGCCGTCTTCACCATCCGCCGCACCACCGGGTAGGCCTCGGGGTGCACCGCCGACGCGTCCAGCGGGTCGTCGCCGCCGCGGATCCGCAGGAAGCCCGCGCACTGCTCGTACGCCTTCGGTCCGAGCCGCGACACGTCCTTCAGCGCGCGCCGGGAGCGGAACGGGCCGTTGGCGTCGCGGTGGGACACGATGTTCTCGGCGAGTCCCGCGCTGATGCCGGAGACCCGCGAGAGCAGCGGCGCGGAGGCCGTGTTGACGTCGACGCCGACGCCGTTCACACAGTCCTCGACCACCGCGTCCAGGGAGCGCGAGAGCTTCACCTCGGACAGGTCGTGCTGGTACTGGCCGACGCCGATCGACTTCGGGTCGATCTTCACGAGCTCGGCCAGCGGGTCCTGGAGCCGCCGCGCGATCGACACCGCGCCGCGCAGGGACACGTCCAGGCCCGGGAGTTCCTGCGAGGCGAACGCGGACGCCGAGTACACCGAAGCGCCGGCCTCCGACACCATCACCTTGGTGAGCGACAACTCCGGGTGCTTCGCGATGAGTTCGGCGGCAAGCTTGTCCGTCTCGCGGGACGCGGTGCCGTTGCCGATGGCGACCAGCTCGACCGCGTGCTCCTTGGCGAGCCGGGCCAGCTTCGCGAGCGACTCGTCCCACCTGTTCGCCGGGACGTGCGGGTAGACCGTGTCGGTGGCGACGACCTTGCCGGTCCCGTCGACCACGGCCACCTTCACACCGGTGCGGAAACCGGGGTCGAGGCCCAGCGTCGCCCGGGTCCCGGCCGGCGCGGCCAGCAGCAGGTCGCGCAGGTTCGCCGCGAAGACCCGGACCGCCTCGTCCTCGGCGGCCGTGCGCAGCCGCAGCCGCAGGTCGATGCCGAGGTGCACCAGGATGCGGGTCCGCCAGGCCCAGCGGACCGTGTCCAGCAGCCACTTGTCGCCGGGGCGGCCGCGGTCGGCCACGCCGAAGCGGTGCGCGACGATCGGCTCGTACGAGGAGGAGGCCGGGCCGGCGGTGACCTCGGCGGGCTCCTCCGGTTCGAGCTCCAGGCTGAGCACGTCCTCCTTCTCGCCGCGCAGCATCGCGAGGATCCGGTGCGAGGGCAGCGCCGTGAACGGCTCGGCGAAGTCGAAGTAGTCGGCGAACTTCGCGCCCGCCTCCTCGTTCCCCTCCCGCACCTTGGCCATCAGTCGGCCCCGGCCCCACATCCGCTCGCGCAGCTCGCCGATCAGGTCGGCGTCCTCCGAGAACCGCTCGGTGAGGATCGCCCGCGCGCCCTCCAGGGCCGCGGCCGGGTCGGCCACGCCCTTGTCCGCGTCCACGAACGCGGCGGCCGCCGCGAGCGGTTCCACGGACGGGTCGGCGAGCAGCCCCTCGGCGAGCGGCGCGAGACCGGCCTCGCGGGCGATCTGCGCCTTGGTCCGCCGCTTCGGCTTGAACGGCAGGTAGATGTCCTCCAGCCGCGCCTTGGTGTCGGCGGCGAGGATCAGCGCCTCCAGCTCGGGGGTCAGCTTGCCCTGCTCCCGTACGGAGTCGAGGACGGAGCTCCGCCGGTCCTCCAGCTCGCGGAGGTACCGCAGCCGCTCCTCCAGCGTGCGCAGCTGCGCGTCGTCGAGGAGCTCGGTCGCCTCCTTGCGGTAGCGCGCGATGAACGGCACGGTCGAACCGCCGTCCAGCAGTTCGACGGCCGCCCTCACCTGTCGCTCGCGTACGCCGAGCTCCTCGGCGATCCTTGCTTCGATGGACGTCGTCACGATGTCCGACCCGCCTTCTCGTGCCACTGGGTTGCGCAAACATTCTGCCCGGTCGCTCACCCGTACGCGGCAACCGACCCGCCCCGACCCGCCCCGGCCCGCCCCGACCCGCCCCGGCCCGCGCCCCGGCGGTGCCGGGGCCGGCCGGTCGGGCGGTCAGGCCCTGACGGTTCAGACCTGTCCGGTCGGCCCCTGACGGTCAGACCTTGCCGGTCAGGTCGGCCGGGAACGCGCCCGCGCCCGCCGCCGCGACCAGGAAGCCCTTCGCCAGCTCGGTGAGCCGGGCCACCCCGTCCGCGCCGAGCCGCTCGTACGGGGCCGCGTCCAGGCGGTCCGTCTCGTCCTCCAGCGCCTCGCGCAGGGCCGTGCCCGCGTCCGTCAGCTCCAGTTCGTCCCCGTCGTCCAGCAGCCCGCGCCCGCGCAGCCGCTCCACGGCCGCGTCCCAGTCCGCGCGCCGCCAGCCGCGGGTGGAGAGGAGCCAGCGGGGGCTCATGCCCCGGCCGGTGGCGGTGTGGCTGACCAGCGCCTCCACCGGGTCGAGCCCGGCGGCCAGCAGGGCCGCCAGGTGTCCGTCGCCGCGGTGCTCGCGCAGCAGCGTCGTCGCGTGCCAGAGGCGCAGGTGCGGGGCGTCGGGGACGGGCAGATCGGCATTGCCGGAGTAGAGCGGGCGGGCGTGCCGCGCACAGCCCTCGGCGGCGCGCAGCGCGAGTTCGGCGGCCTCCGCCATCTCGGGCGAGGCGAGGACCTCGGTGCCCAGCAGCCGGTTCAGGGTGGTGTCGATCGCGCGCAGCCGGGCGTCGAGCACGGCGGCGGGGGAGGCGGTCTCCCAGACGGCCGGCAGGTGCCGGGCCAGCAGCTCGTGGTGGTAGTTGTAGAAGGTCGCGGCGACGGTCCCGGCTCCCACGGCCCCGAGCGGGGCGCTGCGCGCGGCCAGCCGCATCGCGTTCGGGTCCTCGATGCCGAGCCCCTTGAACTCGGCGTCCAGGTCGGGCGAGAAGAAGAGCGTCGCGTGCAGCAGGTTCATCGAGTGGGCGCAACGTCGGCCCGCGCGGGGCGGCAGGTTCGTCATGCCGCGCACCTTACCTACCGGTCGGTACGGAGGGAACGCCGGGAACGGTCACACCGCGCATGGCAGGAAAGGTGGGCTTTCCGTCATTGCGGCCGCGCCCGACCGGGGCGAAGGATGGGGGCATGCCCCGACGCCCCGTCCTCGTCGTCCTCTTCGACGGCGTACAGAGCCTCGACGTCACCGGCCCGGTCGAGGTCTTCTCCGGTGCCGGCCGCGCCGCGGGCGACCCGGACGCCTACCCGGTCCGCACCGCCTCCCTCGACGGCCGCCCGGTCCGAACGGACAGCGGGCTGCGCCTGCTCCCCGACTCCACGCTCGCCGAGGCGGTCGCCGACGGGCCGCCGCACACCCTGCTCGTCCCGGGTGGCGCGGGCACCCGCCGGGGGGACCCGGCCCTCGTCGACTGGCTGCGCGCCCACGGCGCGCGGACCGAGCGGCTGGTCTCCGTGTGCACCGGGGCGCTGCTGCTGGCCGAGGCGGGGCTGCTCGACGGACACCGGGTCACCACCCACTGGGTCGCCTGCGAGCAGCTCGCCCGCGACCACCCCGCCGTCGAGGTGGACCCCGACCCGATCTTCGTCCGGGACGGCCGGATCGCCACCTCGGCCGGAGTGACCGCGGGCATCGACCTGGCGCTCGCCCTCGTCGAGGAGGACCTGGGCCGCCACATCGCCCTGACCGTCTCCCGCTACCTGGTGGTCTTCCTGCGCAGGCCCGGCAACCAGGCCCAGTTCAGCGCCCAGCTGTCCGCCCAGACCGCGCGCCGGGAACCGCTGCGCGAGCTCCAGCACTGGATCACCGAGCACCCCTGCGACGACCTGTCGGTCGAGGCGCTCGCCGCCCGCGCCCGCCTCTCGCCCCGGCACTTCGCCCGCGCCTTCCAGGCCGAGACCGGCACCACCCCGGGGCGCTACGTGGACCGGGTCCGCCTCGAACACGCCCGCCGGCTCCTGGAGGACACCGGCCGGGGGGTCGAGGAGGTCTCCCGGGCGGCCGGTTACGGCACGCCCGAGGCCATGCGCCGCGCCTTCCTCAAGACCCTCGGCACCGCCCCGGCGGAGTACCGCCGCCGCTTCCACGCCCCGGTCGGCCGGACCTGACCCCGCGTCCGACCCCGAACCCGTACGCCGGTACGGACCACGGACCCGTACGGACCACGGACCCGTGACGTCCACGGACCCGCACAGACCACGGACCCGCCCACCGCACCGCTTACCGAAAGGGAACGGCATGCAGATCGCCGTCGTGCTCTACGACCGCTTCACCACCCTCGACGCCATCGGCCCGTACGAGCTGCTGGGCCGGCTGCCCGGGGCCGAGACCGTCTTCGTGGCCAAGGAGGCCGGGCCGGTCAGGAACGACCAGGGCAACCTCGCGCTCATCGCCGACAAGACCCTCGCCGAGGTGCCGCGCCCCGACATCGTCCTGGTCCCCGGCGGCCCCGGCGACAACGAGGTCAAGCGGGATCCCGAGCTCCTCGCCTGGCTGCGCGCCGCCGACGCGACCAGCACCTGGACGACCTCGGTGTGCACCGGCTCGCTGATCCTCGCCTCGGCGGGGCTGCTGAAGGGGCGCCGGGCCACCAGCCACTGGCTCGCCCTCGAGGAACTGGCGGGGCTCGGCGCCGAGTCCACCGGCGAGCGGGTGGTGTTCGACGGCAAGTACGTCACGGCCGCCGGCGTCTCCTCCGGCATCGACATGGCGCTGCACCTGATCGGCCGGATCGCCGGCGACGAGACCGCGCAGTCGATCCAGCTGCTCACCGAGTACGACCCGCAGCCGCCCTACGACGCGGGCTCCCCGGAGAAGGCCCCGGCCTCGATCGTCGCCCACTGGCGCGGCCGGGCCTAGGCCCAGTCCTGCGGATCAGGCCGTATCAGAGCCCGTACGTGAAGCGGGCCGCGCGGCGCTCCAGGAAGGCGGCGACCCCCTCGGCGGTGTCGCCGCTGCCGCGCGCCTGCTCCGTCCAGTGCGCGTCCCGGTCGGTCCGCCCGTCCGCGAACTCCTTGGCCGCGGCCTGGGTGAGCAGCGAGCGGGAGACGAGGGTGCGGGTGAACTCGGCCACCCGCTTGTCGAGTTCGCCCACCGGGTGGACCTCGTCGACCAGACCGGTCCGCAGCGCCCGGTCGGTGTCGACCAACTCGCCGGAGAACAGCAGGTGCTTGGCCGCGGAGGGCCCCACCAGGGCGGCGAGCCGCCGGGTGGAGGAGGAGGGGTAGACGATGCCGAGCTTCGCCGGGGTCACCCCGAAGCGGGCGCCCTCCTCGGCGAAGCGCAGGTCGCAGGCGGCGGCGAGCTGGCTGCCGCCGCCCACGCAGTAGCCGCGGACGGCCGCCAGGGTCGGCTTGGCGAAGGCGGCGAGCGCCTCCTCGGCCCGTACCGCGAGGGCCTGCTGCTCGTCGCCCGGTTCGCGCAGCGTGGAGATGTCGGCCCCGGCGCAGAAGGTCCCGCCCTCGCCCGTCAGGACCAGGGCGCGCACGGCGGGGTCGGCGGCGAGCGGGGCGAGCAGCTCCGGCAGCGCCCGCCACATCCCGGCGGTCATGGCGTTGCGCTTGGCCGGGTTCGCGATGACGACGGTGGCGACCTCGTCGGCGACGGTGACGGTCAGCTGGGGCTCCATGCGCCGGATGCTATCCGGGCGGCAGTATCGTCACACCGGCGCACCCTCCGAAGGTGTCAGCCGGGGGTCAAGAGCAGTCGCACAACTGACGTTGGCATACTCACCCGATCAGAACCCGGTCGATAAGTGTCGACTTCTGGTCAGTAGCCCGGTGGGCCCCGGTGGATTATCAAGACTCGACCCGTGGCGACAATCGAGCACGAGGGCGGGAACCGGATGATGGAGAGCCGCGGGAGCGTCCCCGCCCGGCCCCCGTCCTACGAAGGGGTCTGGCGCTTCACCGCTCCCGCGGTCGACGTTTCCGTCCCGCAGGCCCGGCACGCGGTGCGCGACCTGCTGGCCCGGCAGGCCGTACCCGTCCACGAGGACACCCTCCAGGGGCTGCTCCTCATCGTTTCCGAACTGGTCACCAACGCGGTCAAGCACGCCGCGCTGCTCTCCCCGGAGATAGCGGTGGAGGTGGCGATCGGGGCGGAGTGGATCCGGGTGTCCGTCGAGGACAACCATCCCTACCGTCCCAAGGCGCTGGAGGCCGACTGGGGCCAGACCGGCGGCCGCGGACTGCTGCTGGTGCGCGAGATCGCCCTGGAGTCGGGCGGTGCCTGCGACGTCGAGCACACCGCGAGCGGCGGCAAGATCATCTGGGCCGCGCTGCCGCTGAACCCGTTCGTGCCCGGTCAGGTGCCGACGGGACCGGTGGTGCACGGCCTGACGGCGCCGGGCGCGGTGCCCGGCGCCGTCCAGGGGATCCCCGGGATCACCAGCCCCCGGCCGGACCCGTCAGCTCCCTGATCGCCGGACGCGCCGCGTCGAGCACCGTCATGAACCAGGCGGAGAACGGCGCGGACGCGTGGCGCTCGGCCAGCTCGGCCGCGGTCACGAAGGCGGTCTCGCCGACCTCCTCCGGATCCGGCCGCGGCCCGGACTGCACCAGGCCGACGAAGAGGTGGTTGAACTCCTGCTCCACCAGGCCCGAGGCCGGGTCCGGGTGGTTGTAGCGGACCGTGCCCGCCTCCGCCATCAGCGAGGGCGAGACGCCCAGCTCCTCGAAGGTGCGCCGGGCGGCCGCCGCGAACGGCGCCTCGCCCGGGTACGGGTGGCCGCAGCAGGTGTTGGACCAGACGCCGGGGGAGTGGTACTTGCCCAGCGCCCGGCGCTGCAGCAGCAGCCGGCCCGCCTCGTCGAAGAGGAAGACGGAGAAGGCGCGGTGCAGCTGCCCCGGCGCCTGGTGGGCGGCCAGCTTCTCCGCCGTGCCGATCGTGACGCCGTCCTCGTCGACCAGTTCGAGCATGATCGACGCGTCGGCCGCGGTCGGCTGCACGCCGTTCGACGCGCTGTGGTCCACGGTGGCTGGTGTGATCGGCATACCCATCCTTCGCTTCGGTCCTCGCCCTCGCGGGGGCGACCTCAGTCTGCCGTACAAAAGCGGCTTGTCCGTACTTCGGCGGCCTGACATGGCCGCTCCCACCGCGCCGGGAGTGCCCCGGTGCGGCGGGAGCGGCCGGCGCGTCAGACCCCGAAAGCCGCCGGATAGGAGATCGTGCCCCTGGTCACGGCTCCGGAACCGTCGAGATCCAGAGCCATCATCGCCTCGTCCGGAACCTCGAAGGTCGGCCGGATTCCATACTCGGACGCACGTGCGAACCCGAACCGCGGGTAGTACTCCGGATGGCCCAGCACCAGCACGAGCCGCTCGCCGCGCAGCCGCGCCGCGTCGAGCACCGCGCGCACGACGGCCTGCCCGGCGCCCGTGCGCTGGTACGCGGGAGCCACCGCGACCGGCGCCAGGGCGGCCGCCGGGGCGCCGTCCACGTGGCAGCGGGTGATCAGGGCGTACGCGGCGACCGTGCCGTCCGGCGCCTCCGCGACATAGCTGAGCCCGGGCAGCCAGGCCGCCCGGTCCCCGCGCAGTGCGTCGACGAGACCGGCCTCGTCCGGCGTGGCGAAGGCCGCCGCGTTGATCTCCCGTACGAGGGGGACGTCGGCCGCGGTCTCCTCGCGGGTCCGCCACCTCGGGTCCGCGGGCCGCAGCGCGAAGCCGGCGTAGCCGTACTCCGCGCCGTGCTCGCGGCGCAGTGCGATCTCGGCGCGGGCCCCGGACACGGCCTCGGCCATGCCGGGCACCGAGAGGTCCGCCGCGTCCGCGTGCGCGGCGAGCGGAGCGTAGTACTCGTCCCAGTCCTCCTCCGGCTGGAGGACGGTGCCCAGGACGTGGAAGCCGGCCTCGACGGCGGCGGCGGCGTTCCCGGCGACGGTGCGGAGCCGGTAGTGCTCCTCCCAGAAGCCGCGGGCGGTCTCGCCCGGCTCCTCGGTGGTCCAGACGCACTCGGTGAGCACCAGGGTGCCGCCGGGGGCCAGGAGCCGGCGCCACTCGGCGAGCGCCCGGTCGAAGCCGATCACCCAGGCCGAGCTCTCGGCCCAGACGAGGTCGAAGGAGCCGTCGGGCAGCTCCTCCAGCGCGCCCATGTCGGCGCGCAGGGTGTGGATCCGCTCGTCGAGACCGCGGGCGGCGGCCGTGCGGCGCAGCTCGGCCAGGAACGGCTCGTGCAGGTCGACGGCGGTCACCTCGGCGCCCGCCTCCGCGGCGAGCAGCAGCGCGGAGCGGCCCGGGCCGCAGCCCAGGTCGAGCACGCGCGGGCGCTCGGGAAGCGGGCCGGCCAGCGACAGCAGGCGGCGGGTGGTGGTGTCGGAGCCCGGGCCCTGCCGCGGCAGACCGTGGTGCAGGGCGAAGAAGGCGTCGTGGAGCGCGGTGGTGGTGATGTCGTTGTCGGACAACGTGGGAAACCCTTGTGTGAGAGAAGGGTCCCGGCCGACGGTGAAGTCAGGTCAGCCGGAGACCCGGAGGCTGAGGGACGACCGGGCGCTGCCGCTGCGGGCAGCCTCCATCGCGACGGTCATCAACCTCAGCTCCTTCCACACTCGCGTTCGGACATCGCCCAGGCTAACAGTCACAGGCACAGCTTGGCCTCGTGCTCGGCGTGGCCGGCCGGCTCCAGCTGGAAGGTGCAGTGCTCGACGTCGAAGTGCGAGCCCAGGCAGCCCTGGAGGTCGTGCAGCATCTTCTCGTGGCCGATGGCGTCCAGCGTGTCCTGGCTCACGACCACGTGCGCCGACAGCACCGGCATGCCCGAGGTGATCGTCCAGGCGTGCAGGTCGTGCACGTCCTCGACGCCCGGCAGGGCCAGGACGTGCGCGCGCACCTCGGCCATGTCCACGCCCTTGGGGGCCGCCTCCAGGAGCACGTCCAGGGTTTCCCGCAGCAGCTTCACCGTGCGCGGCACGATCATCAGGCCGATCACGATCGAGGCGATCGGGTCCGCGTACGACCAGCCGGTGGCCAGGATGATGCCCGCCGCGACCAGTACCGTCACCGAGCCCAGGGCGTCGGCCAGCACCTCCAGGTAGGCGCCGCGGACGTTGAGGCTCTCCTTCTGGCCGCGCATCAGCAGCGACAGCGAGACGATGTTGGCGACCAGGCCGATCAGGGCGAAGACGATGGTCAGTCCGCCCTTGGTCTCGGCCGGCTCCATGAAGCGCTGGATCGCCTCGTACAGCACGTAGCCGCCGACGCCGAGCAGGAGGAGACAGTTCGCGAGCGCGGCGAGGATCTCGGCCCGGGCGTAGCCGTAGGTGCGGTTGACCGACGGCGGCCGGTTGGCGAAGTGGATCGCGAGCAGCGCCATCCCGAGGCCGAGGGCGTCGGTGGCCATGTGGGCCGCGTCGGCGATCAGCGCGAGCGAGTCGGACAGCACGCCACCGATGATCTCGACGACCATCACGGAGAGCGTGATGCCGAGTGCGATGCGCAGCCGGCTCTTGTAGGCCGCGGCCGCGGTGCCCGTGGGCGGCGGTCCGCCGTGGCTGTGTCCGTGGTCGTGTCCAGCCCCCATGACAAGGCCTCCCGGTCGTGTCGTCCATCAGCGTCGGTCAGGTGCTCCGATTCGCAAGTGAACTACGGGTGGGGGGTATGTGCAACACGGTACTGAACACCGTTGTCATATGCTCTGACCTGCGCTTATGCAGATCGGCCAGGAGGTGTCGCGAAACATGCGCCGCCCCCCGTCCGGACGCGGTTTGTGGGCCGGGCGGGCGATCGCCCATGATGATCTCCACAGGACGCGGCGCACGCGCGGGGACGCGGGTGGGCCCGGGGGAGTCCGTACCGCGAAACCTCGGTGAACTCGCGCTTCCGTTCATCCGATAGCCTCAGCCGACGTGCCGCGCCCGGGTGCCGGGCCGCACCGCCGCGCCCGGGGCCGTGCCGTGGGCCCCGCCGGCCCGTCCGTCAGCTCCAAGGAGTGAGTTCGTCCTGTCGACCGCCATCCTCACCGGTCCGCCGGTACCCGGATCGTCGCTCGACGCCGATCTGCGGGCCCTCGGCTTCCACGTCGAGGTCGCCTCCGGTCCGCACGAGACGAGCGGCCTGCTGGCCGCCGTACCGGCCGGACAGCGCGTCGCCGTCGTGGACCCCCGCTTCGTCGGGCACCTGCACGCCCTGCGGCTCGCCCTCACCGACCCCCGCTTCCCGGCCGCCGCCGCCCCCGGCGCCCTCACCGCGCAGCCCGAGGCCCGCCCGGCCCTGGCCCGCGCGCTGGCGGCAGACCCGGACGGCACCCCGGCCGGGGCCGCGCCGGACGCCCCGTACGGCGTCGTGGACAACCTCCCCGACACCCTCGCCGCCGCGCTCGACGCCGACGGCGTCGCCGTGCACCGGCCGGCGCTCGGCACCCTCGTCGCCGCCGTCCCCGAGGACGCCGAGGCCCGCCACCAGGCGCGGGCCGGCGTCGCGGCCGTCGACGAGGAGGCGGTCCGGCTGCGCTCCGCCGTGAAGGCCCACGACGGCTTCTTCACCACCTTCTTCATCAGCCCGTACTCGCGCTACATCGCCCGCTGGTGCGCGCGCCGCGGCCTGACCCCCAACCAGGTCACCACCGCCTCGCTGCTCACCGCGCTGATCGCGGCCGGCTGCGCCGCCACCGGCGAGCGCGGCGGCTACGTCGCGGCCGGCGTGCTGCTCCTCGTCTCCTTCGTGCTCGACTGCACCGACGGGCAGCTCGCCCGCTACGCGCTCAAGTACTCGACGATGGGCGCCTGGCTCGACGCCACCTTCGACCGCGCCAAGGAGTACGCCTTCTACGCCGGCCTCGCCCTCGGCGCGGCCGGGAACGGCGACGACGTCTGGGCCCTCGCGCTCGGCGCGATGGTCCTCATGACCTGCCGGCACGTCGTGGACTTCTCCTTCAACGAGGCGAACGCCGAGAGCACGGGCGCCGCGGCCAAGACCAGCCTGGCCCTCTCCAGCAGGCTGGACGGCGTCGGCTGGACCGTCTGGGCCCGGCGCATGATCATCCTGCCGATCGGCGAGCGCTGGGCGATGATCGCCGTCCTCACCGCCGTCACCACCCCCCGGATCGTCTTCTGGGCCCTGATCGTCGGCTGCGCCTTCGGCGCCTGCTACACCACCGCCGGCCGCGTGCTGCGCTCGCTGACCCGCAAGACCCCCCGCACCGACCGCGCCGCCCGGGCCCTGGCCGACCTCGCGGACTCCGGCCCGCTCGCCGAGCTCCAGGCCCGGCTGCTCCGCGGCCGGGCCGGCGCGGTCGCCCCGGTCGTCGTGGCCGCCCTCGGCGCCGTCCTGATGCTCGCGGGCGCGCTCGTCCTGCCGTTCGGCGACGCCCGGCTGATCGCCGTCGCGGTGGTCTACGCGATGGCGGCGGGCCTCACCGTCTCCCGCCCCCTCAAGGGCGCCCTCGACTGGCTGGTCCCGCCCCTCTTCCGGGCGGCCGAGTACGGCACCGTCCTCGTCCTCGCCGCCAAGGCCGACTCCGCCCAGGCCCTCCCCGCCGCATTCGGGCTGGTCGCGGCGGTCGCCTACCATCACTACGACACGGTGTACCGCATCCGCGGCGGCACCGGCGCGCCGCCCGCGTGGCTGGTGCGCACCGTCGGCGGCCACGAGGGACGCACGCTCGTGGTGGCCGTACTCGCCGCCCTGCTGGCGAACCGCGGCAACGACTTCACCTCGGCGCTCACCGCTCTCGCGGTCGCCGTCGGCCTCGTGGTCCTCGTGGAGTCCATCCGCTTCTGGGTCTCCTCCGGAGCACCCGCCGTACACGACGAAGGAGAGACAGCATGATTGGCCTCGTACTGGCAGCCGGTGCCGGACGGCGTCTGCGCCCCTACACCGACACGCTTCCGAAGGCCCTCGTGCCCGTGGACCGCGAGGGCGACGGTTCCCTGACCGTCCTCGACCTCACGCTGAAGAACTTCGCCGAGGTCGGCCTCACCGAGGTCGCGATCGTCGTCGGCTACCGCAAGGAGGCCGTGTACGCGCGCAAGGAGGCCCTGGAGGCGAAGTACGGCGTCTCGATCACGCTGATCGACAACGACAAGGCCGAGGAGTGGAACAACGCCTACTCCCTGTGGTGCGCCCGTGAGGTCCTGAAGAAGGGCGTCATCCTCGCCAACGGCGACACCGTGCACCCGGTCTCCGTCGAGAAGACCCTGCTCGCCGCCCGCGGCCAGGGCCAGAAGATCATCCTCGCCCTCGACACGGTGAAGAACCTCGCCGACGAGGAGATGAAGGTCGTCACCGCCGAGGGCAAGGGCGTCCAGAAGATCACCAAGCTGATGGACCCGGCCGACGCGACCGGCGAGTACATCGGTGTCACCCTCATCGAGGCCGAGGCCGCCGAGGAGCTGGCCGACGCCCTGCAGACCACCTTCGAGCGCGACCCCGACCTCTACTACGAGGACGGCTACCAGGAGCTCGTCAACCGCGGCTTCACCGTCGACGTGGCGCCGATCGGCGACGTGAAGTGGGTGGAGATCGACAACCACGACGACCTGGCGAAGGGCCGTGACATCGCGTGCCAGTACTGACCCGGCTCATCCCGTCGCCGGTCGTCGTCGACATCCGCGGTGGAGCGCTGGACGACCTGTCCGCGCTCCTCGCGGACCAGCGGATCTCCAGCAACGGCCGGATCGCCGTCGCCATCAGCGGCGGCTCCGGCCTGAAGCTCCGTGACCGCTTCGCCCCCGAGCTCCCGGACGCCGACTGGTACCCGGTCGCCGGCGGCACCATCGACGAGGCCGTCAAGCTCGCCGACGCCATGCGCGGCAAGCGGTACGACGCGGTCGTGGCCCTCGGTGGCGGCAAGATCATCGACGTGACGAAGTACGCGGCGGCCCGGGTGGGCCTGCCGCTCGTCGCGATCGCCACCAACCTGTCGCACGACGGGATCTGCTCGCCGATCTCCACCCTGGACAACGACAACGGCCGGGGCTCCTACGGCGTGCCGACCCCGATCGCGCTGGTCATCGACCTCGACGTGATCCGGGACGCCCCGGCGCGCTTCGTGCGCTCCGGCATCGGCGACGCGATCTCCAACCTCTCCGCCATCGCCGACTGGGAGCTCTCCCACCGCGAGACCGGCGAGAAGGTCGACGGCCTGGCCGCCGCCATGGCCCGCAGCGCCGGCGAGGCCGTGCTCCGGCACCCCGGCGGCGTCGGCGACGACGACTTCCTGGTCACCCTCTCCGAGGGCCTGGTGATGTCCGGCATCGCCATGTCGATCAGCGGTGACAGCCGCCCCTCCTCGGGCGCCTGCCACGAGATCAGCCACGCCTTCGACCTGCTCTACCCGGCCCGGGCGGCCAGCCACGGCGAGCAGTGCGGCCTCGGCGCCGCCTTCGCCATGCACCTGCGCGGCGCCGCCGAGGAGTCCGCGCAGATGGTCGCCACGCTGCGGCGGCACGGCCTGCCCGTGCTCCCGGAGGAGATGGGCTTCAGCGTGGACGAGTTCGTCCGCGCGGTGGAGTTCGCCCCGCAGACCCGGCCCGGCCGGTTCACCATCCTCGAGCACCTCGACCTGTCCACAGACCAGATCAGGGACGCGTACGCCGACTATGCAAAAGCCATCGGTAGCTGAGCTCCGCCCGGTCGTCCACCCCCCGGGTGTGAAGGACCGGCGGAGCGGCGAACACTGGGGCGGCCGCCTCTACATGCGGGAGATCTCGCTGCGGATCACCCGCCAGCTGGCGAACACCCGCGTCACGCCGAACCAGCTGACGTACCTGATGACCCTGGCCGGTGTGCTCGCCGCCCCCGCCCTGCTGATCCCCGGGATCCCCGGGGCGCTGCTCGGCGTGCTCATGGTCCAGCTCTACCTGCTCCTCGACTGCGTCGACGGCGAGCTGGCCCGCTGGAAGAAGCAGTACTCGCTGGCCGGCGTCTACCTGGACCGGGTCGGCGCCTACCTGTGCGACGCGGCCGTCCTGGTCGGCTTCGGCCTGCGCGCCGCCGACCTGTGGGGCAGCGGCCGGATCGACTGGCTGTGGGCCTTCCTCGGCACGCTCGCCGCGCTCGGCGCCATCCTGATCAAGGCCGAGACCGACCTGGTCGGCCTCGCCCGGCACCAGGGCGGACTGCCGCCGGTCAAGGAGTCGGCGTCCGAGCCGCGCTCCTCCGGCATGGCGCTGGCCCGCCGGGCGGCCGGAGCGCTCAAGTTCCACCGGCTGATCCTCGGGATCGAGGCCTCCCTGCTGATCCTGGTGCTCGCGGTCGCCGACCAGGTCCGGGGCGACCTGTTCTTCTCGCGGCTCGGCGTCGCCGTGCTCGCCGGCATCGCGCTCCTGCAGACCGTGCTGCACCTGGTGTCGATCCTGGCCTCCAGCAGGCTGAAGTGAGGGCCGCGACCGTGACCGAGCCGATGAAGCTGGGCGCCGTCGTCATCACGATGGGCAACCGGCCCGACGACCTGCGGGCCCTGCTCGACTCGGTCGCCGGGCAGGACGGCCCGCCGGTCGAGGTCGTGGTCGTCGGCCAGGGCGTCGAGATCACCGACGTACCCGAGGGCGTCCGCACGGTCTGCCTGCCGGAGAACGTCGGCATCCCGGCCGGCCGCAACGTCGGCATCGAGGCCTTCGGCCCCGGCGGCACCGACGTCGACGCGCTGCTCTTCCTCGACGACGACGGCCTGCTCGCCAACGCCGACACCGCGGAACTGGTCCGCCAGGCCTTCACGGCCGATCCGAAGCTGGGCATCATCAGCTTCCGGATCGCCGACCCGGAGACCGGGCTCACCCAGCGCCGGCACGTGCCGCGGCTGCGCGCCTCGGACCCGATGCGCTCCTCGCGGGTGACCACCTTCCTCGGTGGCGCCAACGCCGTGCGCACCAAGGTCTTCGCCGAGGTGGGCGGTCTTCCGGACGCGTTCTTCTACGCGCACGAGGAGACCGATCTGGCCTGGCGGGCGCTCGACGCCGACTGGATGATCGACTACCGTTCCGACATGGTGCTGCTGCACCCCACCACCCCGCCGTCCCGGCACGCGACGTACCACTTCAACGTGGCCCGCAACCGCGTGTGGCTGGCACGTCGCAATCTGCCCGCACCCCTGGTGCCGGCCTATCTCGGCGTCTGGCTGCTCCTCACCCTGGCACGGCGACCCTCCGTATCCGCGCTCAAGGCCTGGTTCGGCGGTTTCCGGGAGGGCTGGACCGCCCCCTGCGGGCCCCGGAACCCCATGAGGTGGCGTACGGTGTGGCGGCTGACCCGACTGGGTCGCCCGCCCGTGGTCTGACATCGTGGTACCCGACTTGCCGCGCATCTTGAACACGAAAGTTTTCGACTTGTGAGTGACACATCCCAGGACGGTGGGGTCGTGACGAGCACCCGGCCGTCCGCAGACGACGGCCTGAGCGCGGCCGAGCTGGCCGCCAAGCACGGCCTCTCGGTCAGCGGCGCCCGGCCGGGGCTCGCGGAGTACGTCCGCCAGCTGTGGGGCCGCCGGCACTTCATCCTGGCCTTCTCCCAGGCGAAGCTCACCGCGCAGTACAGCCAGGCGAAGCTGGGCCAGGTGTGGCAGGTGGTCACCCCCCTGCTCAACGCGATGGTCTACTTCCTGATCTTCGGCCTGATCCTCGAAGCGGACCGGGGCATGTCACGGTCCGTGTACATCCCGTTCCTGGTGACGGGCGTGTTCGTGTTCACCTTCACCCAGAGCTCCGTGATGGCCGGCGTCCGCGCGATCTCCGGCAACCTCGGCCTGGTGCGGGCGCTGCACTTCCCCCGGGCCTCGCTGCCGATCTCCTTCTGTCTCCAGCAGCTCCAGCAGCTGCTGTTCTCGATGGTCGTGCTGGTCGTCATCGCGGTCGCCTTCGGCAGCTACCCGTCGGCGTCCTGGCTGCTGCTCGTCCCGGCCCTGGTGCTCCAGTTCGTCTTCAACGCCGGCCTCGCCATGATCGTGGCGCGGATGGGCGCCAAGACCCCGGACCTGGCGCAGCTGATGCCGTTCATCATGCGCACCTGGATGTACGCCTCCGGCGTCATGTTCTCCATCCCGGTGATGCTGGAGGACAAGCCGGCCTGGCTGTCCGACCTGCTCCAGTACAACCCGGCCGCCCTCCACATGGACCTGGTCCGGTTCGCGCTCATCGACGGCTACGGTGGGTCCAACCTTCCGCCGCACGTCTGGTTCGTGACCCTCGCCTGGTCCGTCGTGATCGGCGTGGGGGGCTTCGTCTACTTCTGGAAGGCCGAGGAGAGGTACGGCCGTGGCTGACCACGACACCGAGGGCCGGGTGCCCACCGTCATCGCGGACGACGTCCACATCGTCTACCGCGTCAACGGCGCGGGCGGCGGCAAGGGCAGCGCCACCGCCGCCCTGAGCCGCATCATCAAGCGGAAGAAGGGCGACGCCGAGCGCGGCGTGCGCAAGGTGCACGCGGTGCGCGGCGTCTCCTTCACCGCGTACCGGGGCGAGGCCATCGGACTGATCGGCACCAACGGCTCCGGCAAGTCGACCCTGCTGCGCGCCATCGCGGGCCTGCTGCCCACCGAGAGCGGCAAGGTCTACACCGACGGCCAGCCCTCGCTGCTCGGCGTCAACGCGGCGCTGATGAGCGACCTGACCGGCGAGCGCAACGTGATCCTCGGCGGCCTCGCCATGGGCATGAGCCGCGAAGAGGTCAAGAGCCGTTATCAGGACATCGTCGACTTCTCCGGGATCAACGAGAAGGGCGACTTCATCTCGCTCCCGATGCGGACCTACTCGTCCGGCATGGGTGCCCGGCTCCGCTTCGCCATCGCCGCCGCCAAGCAGCACGACGTCCTCATGATCGACGAGGCCCTGGCGACCGGCGACCGCAAGTTCCAGATCCGCTCCGAGCAGCGGATCCGCGAGCTGCGCAAGGAGGCCGGCACCGTCTTCCTGGTCAGCCACAGCAACAAGTCGATCAGGGACACCTGCGACCGCGTGCTCTGGCTGGAGAAGGGCGAGCTGCTCATGGACGGCCCGACCGACGAGGTCATCGCCGCCTACGAGCGCGAGACCGGCAAGTAGCACCCCCGGGTTCCCGGGACGCGACGCGGCCGCCCCACCGGTATGACCGGTGCGGGCGGCTGACGCTTTTTGCGCGTGGCGGGACCGCCCGGAATGTTCATGCGGTCAACATCGGGCAGGATGAGCACATGCCAGCGATCTCGGGAGGCAAGACCTACCACCACGGCGACCTGCGCAACGCCCTCATCTGCGCGGCCGTCGACCTCGCCACCGAAGGAGGCCCCGAGCGGGTCGTGCTGCGCGAGGCGGCCCGGCGGGTCGGCGTCTCGCCCACCGCGGCCTACCGGCACTTCGACGGCCGCGGCGAGCTCCTCGCGGCGGTCCGGGACCACGCCCGCCGCGCCCTCGCCGACTCCATGGAACGGGCCGCCGTCCGGGCCCCCGGGGCCGACGACCCGGCGCTCGCCGCCGAGTCCCGGCTCGCCGCCCTCTGCCGCGGCTACGTGGCCTTCGCCGTCGACCAGCCCGGCCTCTACCGGTCGGCCTTCAGCACCCCCCGTACGGCCTCCGCGGCCGGCTCGGGCGACAGCGGTCCCGAGGCCGAGGGCGGCTGCGTCGAGGTGCGCGCCTTCACCCTGCTCGCCGACGCCCTCGACGCCCTCGCGGCGACCGCCCGGCCGCCGCGGGTGCCCCGCCCGGCCGCCGAGGCCGCCGCGTGGTCGGCCGTGCACGGACTGTCACTCCTGCTGCTCGACGGCCCCCTGCGCCGGCTGCCGGCCCAGCGCCGTGCCGACGTCGTCGAGTCCACCCTCGCCATGGTGGTCTCCGGGACCCGCGCGCCATGAGGGTCAAGGGAACGTCAACTACCGCCGCGTACGGGAAGGTTGGGAGCACCTCCCGCGTTGTCGCGGAGCGCCCGGCCCCCGGGCGCGGCCCGGAGTCCCGTACGACGTAAGCTGGACCGGTCTGTTTCGCGGCAAGTGGGGTGATACCCCTCGGCGCCCCGACCGCCGGGCGGTGAGCCACGGGCAGAGGTCGGCGGCGTGTCCGAAATAGGATGGATTGGATCCGCAGTGTAGAACGGGAGATGTGACGGCCATGACGCAGAATCTCCAGCTCCACGAGGGTGTCGCCGTCCTCGCGTCGGGCAGCGGCCGGTGACGGGAACCCGGCAGGTGCACCCCGACACCTCCTCGCGCACGACGCTCGGCAAGGCCGCGGACGAGAACTTCCCCGTGGCCCCCTTCTTCCTGCCACGCGCCTGGCGCGACGACCTGATGGCCGTCTACGGCTTCGCCCGGCTCGTCGACGACATCGGCGACGGCGACCTCGCCCCCGGCGGCGCCGACGCCCGCCTGCTCGGCGTCGCACCCGAGCGGGCCGACGACCGGCTCGCGATGCTCGACGCCTTCGAGACCGACCTGCTGCGCGTCTTCGCCCCCGCCGACGGCGAGCCGCGCCACCCGCTGCTGCGGGCCCTGCGTCCCACCGTCGAGCGGTGCCGGCTCACCCCCGGGCCGTTCCTCGGCCTCGTCGCCGCCAACCGGCAGGACCAGCTGGTCCGTCGCTACGAGAGCTACGACGAGCTCCTCGCCTACTGCGAGCTCTCCGCCAACCCCGTCGGCCGGCTCGTGCTCGCCATCACCGGCACCGCCACCCCCGAACGACTGCGCCGCTCCGACGAGATCTGCACCGCGCTGCAGATCGTCGAGCACCTCCAGGACGTCGCCGAGGACCTGGCGCGCGACCGGATCTACCTGCCCGCCGAGGACATGAAGCGTTTCCACGTCACCGAGGACGACCTGGCCCGGCCCACCGCCGGCGCCTCGGTCCGCGCCCTGATCGCCTTCGAGGCCGACCGGGCCCGCGCCCTGCTCGACGCGGGCGCCCCGCTGGTCGGCAGCGTCCGCGGCCGGCTGCGGCTGCTGCTCGCCGGGTTCACCGCCGGGGGGTACGCGGCGCTGGACGCCGTCGCCGGCGCCGGCTACGACGTCCTGCCCGGGCCGCCGAAGGCCGCCAAACCGAGTCTGATGCGCCGGGCGGGTGCCGTCCTGCTCACGGCACGGAGAGAGGGGTGATCCGGACCGTGGAGGAACAGCCGCAGCCGTCCGCACCGGTACAGGCCGCGTACAGCTACTGCGAGGCCGTGACCGGGCAGCAGGCCCGCAACTTCGCGTACGGGATCCGACTCCTGCCGATCGACAAGCGGCAGGCCATGTCGGCGCTCTACGCCTTCTCGCGCCGCGTCGACGACATCGGCGACGGGCCGCTCGCGCCCGAGGAGAAGGACCGGCGCCTGGAGGCGACCCGGGCGCTGCTCGGCCGCGTCCGCGCCGGCGAGGTCGAGGAGGACGACACCGACCCGGTCGCCGTCGCCCTCGCCGACGCTGCCCGCCGCTTCCCGATCCCGCTCGGCGGGCTCGACGAACTCATCGACGGCGTCCTCATGGACGTGCGCGGCGAGACCTACGAGACCTGGGACGACCTCAAGGTCTACTGCCGCTGCGTCGCCGGGGCCATCGGCCGGCTCTCGCTCGGCGTCTTCGGCACCCAGCCCGGCGCCCACGGCGCCGACCGGGCCGGCGAGTACGCCGACACCCTGGGGCTCGCCCTCCAGCTGACCAACATCCTCCGGGACGTACGGGAGGACGCCGGCAACGGGCGCACCTACCTGCCCGCCGACGACCTGGCCAAGTTCGGCTGCTCCGACGGCTTCGGCAGCGACACCCCGCCCGCCGGCAGCGACTTCGACGGGCTCGTCCACTACGAAGTGCGGCGCGCCCGGGCGCTGTTCGCCGAGGGGTACCGGCTGCTGCCCATGCTGGACCGGCGCAGCGGCGCCTGTGTCGCCGCCATGGCCGGGATCTACCGACGGCTGCTCGACCGCATCGAGCGCGACCCCTCCGCGGTGCTGCGCGGCCGGGTCTCGCTCCCCGGGCGCGAGAAGGCCTACGTCGCGGTGCGGGGCCTGTCGGGGCTCGACGCCCGGCACATCTCGCGGCGGACCACCGTCAGGAGGCCGGCGTGAGGCCGGCCGCGGACCGGGCGCGGACAACCCGTGCCGCCCGTTCCGCGTCCCTGACCATGACGTTCGCAGGGGAGGCTGCCGCATGACCGCCGATCAGCGCTGGGCCACGGCCGGGGACACCGCCGTCGGCGGCGGCCCGCGGCCGCACGCCGTCGTGGTCGGCGGCGGCCTCGCCGGCGTCACCAGCGCCCTCCAGCTGGCCGACGCCGGGGTGCGGGTCACCCTGCTGGAAGGGCGCCCCCGGCTGGGCGGCCTCGCCTTCTCGTTCAAGCGCGGCGAGCTCACCGTCGACAACGGCCAGCACGTCTACCTGCGCTGCTGCACCGCCTACCGCTGGTTCCTCGACCGCGTCGAAGGCGCCCACCTCGCGCCCGTGCAGTCCCGGCTCGACGTGCCCGTGCTCGACGTCGGCCACCCGGCCGGGCCCCGGCTCGGACGGCTGCGGCGCACCGGCCTTCCGGTGCCCCTGCACCTCGCCAGGAGCCTCGCAACCTATCCGCACCTCTCGCTCGCCGAACGGGCGAGCGTCGGACGGGCCGCGCTCGCCCTCAGGAAGCTCGACCCCGCCGACCCCGCCCTCGACGGGATCGACTTCGCGACCTGGCTCGGCCGCCACGGGCAGTCCCCCCGCACCGTCGAGGCGCTGTGGGACCTCGTGGGCGTCGCCACCCTCAACGCCACCGCGCCGCACGCCTCCATGGGGCTCGCCGCGATGGTCTTCAAGACCGGCCTCCTCTCCGAGCCCGGCGCCGCCGACATCGGCTGGGCGCACGTCCCGCTCGGCGAGCTGCACGACACCCTCGCCCGCAAGGCCCTGGACACGGCCGGGGTGCGCGTCGAGGTGCGCGCCAAGGCCGAGCGGATCCTCCGGAACGACGGCGGCGGCTGGAGCGTCCACACCGCAGGGGAGACCCTGGAGGCCGACACCGTCGTCCTCGCCGTACCGCAGCGCGAGACCCGCGAGCTGCTGCCCGACGGGGCGCTCGACGACCCCGACAGGCTGCTCGACATCGGCACCGCGCCCATCCTCAACCTGCACGTCGTCTACGACCGCAAGGTGCTGCGGCAGCCCTTCTTCACCGCGCTCGGCTCCCCGGTCCAGTGGGTCTTCGACCGCACCGAGTCCTCCGGCCTGACCGGCGGCGGCCAGTACCTCGCCGTCTCCCAGTCCGCCGCCCAGGACGACATCGACGAGCCCGTCGCCGCGCTCCGCGAGCGCTACCTCCCGGAGCTGGAGCGGCTGCTGCCCGCCGCCCGCGGCGCCGGGATCCGCGACTTCTTCGTCACGCGGGAGCGCACCGCGACCTTCGCCCCGACCCCCGGCGTCGGGCGGCTCCGCCCCGGCGCCCGCACCCACGCCCCGGGCCTGTACCTGGCCGGCGCGTGGACCGCCACCGGCTGGCCCGCGACCATGGAGGGTGCGGTCCGCAGCGGCTTCAGCGCCGCGGGCGCCGCGCTCTCCGCCCTCGGCCGCCGTTACGACCATCCGCTGCAGGAGGCGGCATGAGTGTGAGTACCGGAACTAGAGGAGAAACCGTGCCGACTGTGCCCCCGGGGAATCCGGCGGTCGACACCGCGGACGTCGCCGCACTGCTGGAACGGGGCCGCGCCCTGTCCACGCCCGTCATGCGGGCGGCCGTCGACCGCCTCGCGCCGCCCATGGACACCGTGGCCGCGTACCACTTCGGCTGGATCGACGCCCACGGCAACCCGGCCGAGGGCGACAGCGGCAAGGCCGTCCGCCCCGCGCTGGCCCTGATCTCCGCCGAGGCCGCGGGCGCCGCCCCCGAGGTCGGCATCCCCGGCGCCGTCGCCGTGGAGCTCGTGCACAACTTCTCGCTGCTCCACGACGACCTGATGGACGGCGACGAGCAGCGCAGGCACCGCGACACGGTGTGGAAGGTGCACGGCCCCGCCCAGGCCATCCTGGTCGGCGACGCCCTCTTCGCCCTCGCCAACGAACTGCTCCTCGAACTCGGCACCGTCGAGGCCGGCCGGGCCACCCGCCGGCTGACCACGGCCACCCGCAAGCTCATCGACGGGCAGGCCCAGGACATCTCGTACGAGCACCGCGAGCGGGTCACCGTCGAGGAGTGCCTGGAGATGGAGGGCAACAAGACCGGCGCCCTGCTCGCCTGCGCCGTCTCCATCGGCGCCGTCCTCGGCGGCGCGGACGACCGCACCGCCGACAAGCTGGAGGAGTACGGCTACCACCTCGGCCTCGCCTTCCAGGCCGTCGACGACCTGCTCGGCATCTGGGGCGACCCGGAGTCCACCGGCAAGCAGACCTGGTCCGACCTGCGCCAGCGGAAGAAGTCCCTGCCGGTCGTCGCCGCCCTCGCGGCCGGCGGCCCCGCCTCCGAGCGGCTCGGCGAACTGCTCGCCGCCGACGCCAAGAGCAGCGACTTCGACAGCTTCTCCGAGGAGGAGTTCGCCACCCGCGCCGCCCTCATCGAGGAGGCCGGCGGGCGTGAGTGGACCTCCCAGGAGGCCCGCCGCCAGCACGCGATCGCCATCCGGGCCCTGCACGACGTGGAGCTGCCCGCCCACGTCCGTTCCCAGCTCACGGCGCTGGCCGATTTCGTCGTCGTCCGGAAGAGATGATCACCATCACTCTGATATGAGTGCGCAGTCGCCGGCCGGTGCCTCCCGGCACCAGCCGACGGCAGACCCGAAGAAGCAGATCAACGCGGAAGTACGCCGAAGTACACCGACTGCACGAAGGGGAAGCCATGACAGCGACGACCGACGGAAGCGCCGGGGCCGTGGGCCCCCGGGCAGCCGCGGCCAGCGACACCTCAGACCGCACCGACCGTGGGGGAGCGACCCTCGAAGCCTCCGCCGCCGAGGCCGCGGAACGCTCCGTACGGCACCTCCTCGGCCGCCAGGACCCCGAGGGCTGGTGGAAGGGCGACCTGGAGACCAACGTCACCATGGACGCCGAAGACCTCCTGCTGCGCCAGTTCCTCGGCATCCTGGACCCGGAGACCACCCGCGCCGCCGCCCTCTTCATCCGGGGCGAGCAGCGTGAGGACGGCACCTGGAGCACCTTCTACGGCGGGCCGGGCGAGCTCTCCGTCACCATCGAGGCCTACGTCGCCCTGCGACTGGCCGGAGACCTCCCCGACGCCCCGCACATGGCGCGCGCCGCCGCCTGGATCCGGGACCGGGGCGGCATCGCCGCGGCCCGGGTCTTCACCCGGATCTGGCTCGCCCTGTTCGGCTGGTGGCGCTGGGAGGACCTGCCCGAGCTGCCGCCCGAGCTGATCTTCCTGCCCTCGTGGTTCCCGCTCAACATCTACGACTTCGGCTGCTGGGCCCGGCAGACGATCGTGCCGCTCACCGTCGTCTCGGCCAAGCGCCCGGTGCGGCCCGCGCCCTTCCCGCTGGACGAGCTGCACACCGACCCGGCCCGGCCGAACCCGGCGAAACGTCTCGCTTCCGTGGCCAGTTGGGACGGCTTCTTCCAGCGGGTCGACAAGGGGCTGCACCTCTACCGCAAGATCGCCCCCGCGCCGGCTGCGGAAGACCGCCATGGACGTCGCCGCCCGCTGGATCATCGAGCGGCAGGAGAACGACGGCTGCTGGGGCGGCATCCAGCCGCCGGCCGTCTACTCGGTGATCGCCCTCCACCTCCTCGGCTACCACCTGGACCACCCCGTCATGCGGGCCGGGCTGGAGTCCCTCGACCGGTTCGCGGTCTGGCGCGAGGACGGCGCCCGGATGATCGAGGCCTGCCAGTCGCCGGTCTGGGACACCTGTCTGGCCACCATCGCCCTCGCCGACGCCGGGGTCCGCCCCGACGACCCGGCGCTGGTCAAGGCGGCCGACTGGATGCTCGGCGAGGAGATCGTGCGCACCGGCGACTGGGCGGTGCGGCGGCCCGGACTCCCGCCGGGCGGCTGGGCGTTCGAGTTCCACAACGACAACTACCCGGACATCGACGACACCGCCGAGGTGATCCTCGCGCTGCGCCGGGTGAAGCACCCCGATCCGGAGCGGCTGGACGCGGCCGTCGCCCGCGCCGCCCGCTGGACCGGCGGCATGCAGTCGAAGAACGGGGCCTGGGGCGCCTTCGACGCCGACAACACCAGCCCCTTCCCCAACCGGCTGCCGTTCTGCGACTTCGGCGAGGTCATCGACCCGCCCTCCGCCGACGTCACCGCCCACGTGGTGGAGATGCTGGCGTACGAGGGCAAGGCCGGGCATCCGCGCACCCGCCGCGGCATCGAGTGGCTGCTCGCCGAACAGGAGCCGGGCGGCGCCTGGTTCGGCCGCTGGGGCGTCAACTACGTCTACGGCACGGGCTCGGTGGTGCCCGCCCTGACCGCCGCCGGGCTGCCCGTCGGCCACCCGGCGATCCGGCGGGCCGTCGCCTGGCTGGAGTCCGTCCAGAACGAGGACGGCGGCTGGGGCGAGGACCTGCGCTCCTACACCGAGCGCCAGTGGATCGGCCACGGCACCTCCACCGCCTCGCAGACCGCCTGGGCGCTGATCGCCCTGCTCGCGGCGGGCGAACGGGAGTCGGAGGCGGTCCGGCGGGGCGTCGCCTGGCTGGTCGGGACCCAGAGGGAGGACGGCTCCTGGGACGAGCCGTACTTCACCGGTACGGGTTTCCCCTGGGACTTCTCCATCAACTACCACCTGTACCGGCAGGTCTTCCCGCTCACGGCGCTCGGCCGGTACGTGCACGGGGAGCCGGTGCTGCACGGCCCCGGGGGCGCCTGATGGCCCGGGACCCCGGCGGAGCCGCCGGATCCGGCAGCCCCGGTGGCCCCGGCAGCCCCGGTGTCCGCGGCGCGCCGGCCGCCGTGCCGCCGCTGCTCATCGCCTGCGCGCTCGGCATCGAGCAGCTGGCGCTGCGCAGCGGCGCGCGCGGGGAGCGGGCCGGGGCGCCCGCGCCGCTGACGGTGGTGCGGACCGGGATGGGCCCCGCGCACGCGCGCCGGACCGTCTCCCGGGCCCTGGAGCGCGAGGCCTGGCGGGACGCGGCCGTCATCGCCTCCGGCTTCTGCGCGGGGCTCGAACCAGGGATGCACCCCGGCGACCTCGTCGTCGCCGACGAGACCCGCGGCCCCGACGGGGTCACCCCCTGCACGGGCACCGAGCTGCTGGTGAAGGCGCTCGCCCGGGCGGTGCCGGGGCGAGCCGTCCACACCGGCCCGCTGACCGGCTCCGACCACGTGGTGCGCGGCCCCGAGCGGGCCGAGCTGCGGGCCGGCGGGGCGGTCGCCGTCGACATGGAGTCCGCCGCCACCCTGCGTACGGCGGTGGCGGCCGGTCCCCGCCCGGTTGCGGCCGTACGGGTGGTCGTGGACGCTCCAGAACATGAACTGGTCCGGATCGGCACGGTACGCGGTGGAATATCGGCTTTCCGCGTTCTTCGTGCCGTCCTTCCCGCATTCTTCGAATGGCACCGTTCTTTGCTGCTCCCCAGGAGGTGAGCGAGTTATGGCCATGCCGCTCCGTCAGTCCATCCGGGTCGGGACCTACCTCTTCGAACAGAAGCTCCGCAAGCGGGACAAGTTCCCGCTGATCGTCGAGCTGGAGCCGCTGTTCGCCTGCAACCTCAAGTGCGAGGGCTGCGGCAAGATCCAGCACCCGGCGGGCGTGCTCAAGCAGCGCATGCCGGTCGCCCAGGCCGTCGGGGCCGTCCTGGAGTCCGGGGCGCCGATGGTCTCCATCGCCGGCGGCGAGCCGCTGATGCACCCCCAGATCCACGAGATCGTGCGCCAGCTGGTGGCCAAGCGCAAGTACGTCTTCCTCTGCACCAACGCGATGCTGCTGCGCAAGAAGCTGGAGAACTTCACCCCCTCCCCGTACTTCGCCTTCGCCGTCCACATCGACGGACTGCGCGAACGGCACGACGAATCGGTCGCCAAGGAGGGCGTGTTCGACGAGGCGGTGGCGGCGATCAAGGAGGCCAAGCGGCGCGGCTTCCGGGTCACCACCAATTCGACCTTCTTCAACACCGACACCCCCCAGACGATCATCGAGGTGCTGAACTTCCTCAACGACGACCTCCAGGTCGACGAGATGATGATCTCGCCCGCATACGCCTACGAAAAGGCCCCCGACCAGGAGCACTTCCTCGGCGTCGAGCAGACCAGGGAACTCTTCAAGAAGGCCTTCGCAGGCGGAAACCGGCGTCGTTGGCGGCTCAACCACTCGCCGCTCTTCCTCGATTTCCTGGAAGGCAAGGCCGATTTCCCCTGCACCGCGTGGGCGATCCCGAACTACTCCCTCTTCGGGTGGCAGCGCCCCTGCTATCTGATGAGCGACGGCTACGTCCCCACGTACCGCGAGCTCATCGAGGAGACCGACTGGGACAAGTACGGCCGCGGCAAGGACCCGCGCTGCGCCAACTGCATGGCGCACTGCGGCTACGAGCCCACCGCCGTCCTCGCCACCATGGGCTCGCTCAAGGAGTCCCTGCGCGCGGTCCGGGAGACGGTCCACGGGAACAACGGGTGAGCCGGCCGTGACGGGCGGGACGGGCGAGCCCGGAGGACCGGGCGCTACCGGCGGAGCGGCCGGGGCCGGCGGCTTCGACCTGCGGGCGCTGCTCGCCGAGCGCGGGGGCGAGCGGTACGAGCTGCACGCCCGGTACCTCAACCACCAGCTCCCGCGCATGCTCCACACCATCGGCTTCGACAAGGTGTACGAGCGGGCCGAGGGCGCCCACTTCTGGGACGCGGACGGGGCGGACCACCTCGACATGCTCGCCGGCTTCGGCGTCATGGGCCTGGGCCGGCACCACCCGGTCGTCCGCAAGGCGCTGCACGACGTCCTCGACGCCGGGCTCGCCGACCTCACCCGCTTCGACTGCCAGCCGCTGCCCGGACTGCTCGCCGAGCGGCTGCTGGCCCACAGCCCCCACCTCGACCGGGTCTTCTTCGGCAACAGCGGCACCGAGGCCGTGGAGACCGCCCTCAAGTTCGCCCGTCACGCCACCGGGCGGCCGAGGGTCGTCTACTGCTCCCACGCCTTCCACGGGCTCACCGCCGGCTCGCTCTCCGTCAACGGCGAGAAGGGCTTCCGGGACGGCTTCGCCCCGCTGCTGCCCGACACGGAGATCGCGCTCGGCGACCTGGACGCGCTGGAGCGGGAGCTGCGCAGGGGGGACGTCGCCGCCTTCGTCGTGGAGCCGATCCAGGGCAAGGGCGTGCACGCGGCCCCGCCGGGCTTCCTGCGCGCCGCCCAGGAGCTGCTGCACCGGCACGGCGCGCTGCTCATCGTCGACGAGGTGCAGACCGGCCTCGGCCGGACCGGCGACTTCTACGCCTACCAGCACGAGGAGGGCGTCGAGCCGGACCTGGTCTGCGTCGCCAAGGCGCTCTCCGGCGGCTACGTGCCGGTCGGCGCCACGCTCGGCAAGGACTGGATCTTCAAGAAGGTCTACTCGTCGATGGACCGGGTCCTGGTCCACTCGGCCAGCTTCGGCTCGAACGCGCAGGCGATGGCCGCCGGGCTCGCCGTGCTCTCGGTGATGGAGTCCGAGGACACGGTCGCCCACGTACGGCGGATCGGCGACCTGCTGGCCGGCCGGCTGCGCGAGCTCGTGCCGCGCTACGAGCTGCTGAAGGAGATCCGGGGCCGCGGGCTGATGATCGGCATCGAGTTCGGCCGGCCGTCCTCGCTGGGCCTGCGCAGCCGCTGGACGATGCTCCAGGCCGCCCGCAAGGGCCTCTTCGCCCAGATGGTCGTGGTGCCGCTGCTCCAGCGCCACCGGATCCTCACCCAGGTCTCGGGGGACCATCTGGAAGTGATCAAGCTGATCCCGCCGCTGATCATCGACGAGGCGGACGTGGACCGCTTCGTGACCGCCTTCACGGCGGTGATGGACGACGCCCACGGGGGTGGCGGGCTGATGTGGGACTTCGGGAAGACGCTGGTCAAGCAGGCGGTCGCACAGCGCTGACCGCACGGAGACCGGCCCGGACCCGAGGTCTTTTGCCTCTGGGGCAATAAACTTGCCTCAGAGGCACGATCCTGGCGGAATGGACGCATGGACCACGTCCCCGGGGAGACCTCCCCGGCCCCTGCCGCCCACGACGCCACCGGCGCCGACGGCCCCGGCGTCCTGCCGGACGTCGCCCCGCAGCTGCGGGCCCTGCGCCGCCGCCGGGGGCTCACCCTGGAGGCCGCCGCCCAGCGCGCCGGTCTCTCCCCGGCCCACCTGTCCCGGCTGGAGACGGGGAACCGGCAGCCCTCGCTGCCGATGCTGCTCGCCCTGTCCCGTATCTACGGTACGACGGTCTCCGAGCTCCTGGGCGAGATCCCGCCCGAGCGCGACCCGGTCGTCCGGGCCGGACGCTCCGAGCCGGTCGAGGCGGACGGCTGGATCTACCGCCAGGCCGGCGGCGCCGGGCGCGCCCTGCAGTGCCTGCGCGTGCACGTCCCCTACGCCACCCGCGCCGACATCGTGCGGGTCCACCCCGGCGAGGAGTGGATCCACGTCCTGGAGGGCCGGGTCCGGCTCGCCCTCGGCGACGCGGTGCACGTCCTCGATCCCGGGGACAGCGCGCACTTCGACTCGCTCACCCCGCACCGGATCGGCGCCGCCACCCGCTCCGGGGCCGAGCTGCTCTTCGTCCACACCCTGATGCAGAGTCCCGTCGCCGAGCTGTGCCTCGGCGACGGGACCCCGCACCGGCGCTGACCCTTCGAGTCTCTTTACGTGGAAAGGACCGACATGTCTGAGATTCCCGCGAATTCCGTACCGGACACCGGCGAAGAGCGCGGCGGCGGCAAGTTCCCCAAGGGTCTGGTGCTCCGTCTGTTCGCCTACCTGATCGCCGGCCACCTCTTCGCAGGCTTCCTCTACCTGCTCTTCGAGATGGGCGGCAACCGGTAGGGGCCGGCCCGGCGGGCACGGAGCCGCGGGTGGCGGTGACGGGGGCGGGAGGCTCGGGCGAGCCTCCCGCCCCCGCCGCGTCCTACGCCTCGTCGAGCAGCCGCGCGCGCAGCTGGTCCCGGGTCTCCGGGGCGAGCCGCAGGCCCTCGGACAGGTAGGCGTCCACCGAGCCCCAGGTCCCCTCGATGGTGTCGAAGGCGGCCCGCAGGTACTCCACCCGCGCGTCGAACAGCGGGCTGAGCAGCTCCATCACCTCGGGCGACATGGCGTCCGCGGCGTCGGAGCCGCGCGTCACCTTGTAGCGCCGGTGCGGCTCGTTCGACTTCACGTAGTCCGCCTCGATCGCCTCGCGCTCGACGCCGAGGGCGAGCAGCGTGATCGCGATGGACAGGCCGGCGCGGTCCTTGCCGGCGGCGCAGTGCATCAGCGCCGGGAGGCTGTCCTCGGCCATGGCGTGCAGGATGCGGCTGTGCTCGGCCGTCCGCTCCACGATCATCTTCTGGTACGACTCGGACATCCGGGCCGCGGCCTTGCCGTCGCCCAGGATCTCGTGCAGCTGGGCCAGGTCGCCGGTGCGCACCAGCTTCCAGAACTCCTTGCCGTCGGCCGGATCGTTCAGCGGTATGTTCACGTTCGTCACGCCGGGCAGTTCGACGTCCGCCCCCTCGATGCGCACGTCGGCCTCGTTGCGGAAGTCGAAGACGGTGTGCAGGTCGAGGGTGGCCAGAAACGTCGCGTCCTCCGGCGTGGCGTGCGCCAGGTGACCGCTGCGGAAGAGGCGTCCGGCGCGCACGCTCCGGCCGTCCACCGTCGGCAGCCCGCCGAGGTCGCGGAAGTTGCGTACGCCGGTCAGCTCGGGCTCGGTCGTCGCTTGCGTCACGGATGCTCCTGGTCTCGAGATCGGTTCCTGGGGCAATCATCCAGGTGAGGGGCCCCGAACGCATCCCCTCTGGCAGGAATGAGCAATCTGTCCGAATTACGCCCTTAGGGGTAACGCGCCCTGATACCGGGGGAGATGGGATTCGGCGCGTGAGCAGCGTCATAAACGTGACGGACCGTGGCTGATCGTCTTTCCCAAATTCCCTTCCGGAAAGGGAAATCGAGGGACCGTCATCCACGGAGGGTGACCGCAATTCCGGCCGGAAATCGCGCCCGTGCCGCCGTCGCGAAAACAGTGGCTTGTTCGTTCCCGCCCGCCTCGTCTAGCGTCGCGCTCAATCCGGACGGACCGCCTAATCCTGCCGCCGACCGGAATCCGCACACCACCCGGACAAGGCAGGAGCGGGGGACCCAGGTAGTACGCCGATCCCTCGAAGAAGGACGGCTCGGGGTGAAGTCGCGCGACCGCGCGGCCGGACATCTCCAGTCCGAACCCGACAGCTCACCTCGCAGGCGACGGAGAGGAATTCGTCATGCCCGCGAAGGGTAAGCACCGTCGTCCCAAGGCCAATCCGATCACCCGCGGCTTCGTCGCCGCCGGCACCGGTGGCGCCATCGTCGCCCTGCCGCTGATCGGCGCGACCGGCGCGCACGCCGCCGAGCAGGCCGCCCCGATCGCGAAGGCCCCGCAGGCCGTCGCCGCCGCGGCCCCCGCCCAGGCCCCGGCCGCCGCTCCCGCCGCCGCCCCGAAGGCGTACACCGTCGTCCGTGGCGACTACCTGTCGAAGATCGCCGACGAGCACCACCTCGCCGGCGGCTGGCAGAAGCTCTACCGCGACAACCGCCAGGTCGTCGGCGAGGACCCCTCACTGATCCTCCCCGGCATGAAGCTCACCTTCGGCGCCAAGAGCACCGGCAAGCACACCGGCAAGGCCCACCCGCCGAAGGCCGCCGCCCCCGCCCAGAGCAGCGGTGACGACACGCGTGCCTCCCGCGGCGGCGAGCGCTCCGCGGCCCCCGCCACCTCGGCCTCCTCCTCCGCGGCCGCTTCCTCCTCCTCCTCTTCGTCGTCCTCCTCCTCGGCGGGCGAGACCTCCTCCTCCGGCTGGGTCGCCCCGATAGCCGGCGGCGGTGTCTCCACCCCGTACCGCGCCTCCGGCTCGATGTGGTCCTCCGGCTACCACACCGGCGTCGACTTCATCGCCTCCACCGGCACCACCGTCCGCGCGGTCGGCCCGGGCACCGTCTACTCCGCCGGCGACGGCGGCGCGTACGGCAACCAGGTCGTCATCCAGCACGCCGACGGCACCTTCTCGCAGTACGCCCACCTGTCCTCGATCTCCGTCTCCGCCGGTCAGACCGTCACCGGCGGCCAGCAGATCGGCCTCTCCGGCGCGACCGGCAACGTCACCGGCCCGCACCTGCACTTCGAGATCCGCACCGGGCCGGAGTACGGCTCCGACATCGACCCGCTGGCCGCCCTGCGCGGGCACGGCGTCAGCATCTGACCCCGGAGACCCGTGGGTTCACCCCGGAGGCCCGGCACCCGCGTGCCGGGCCTCCGGGGTATTCCGACTTGGGGGAATCTTTATGGGTGGCATATGTCACCCGCCGTCAACCCCTCCTTACGGTCGCGTAGGTCACATCCGTAAAGGAAGGATGTGGTCTCGTGGCAGACGATTCGAGAACATCAGACAAGCACGCATTCGGGTCGTACGCGGCGATCGGTGACAGCTTCACGGAGGGCGTCGGTGACCCCGGGCCCGACGGGACGTACGTCGGATGGGCGGACAGGTTCGCGGTCCTCCTCGCCGACCAGCTGCCGGAGAACGACGCCTTCCGCTACGCCAACCTGGCGGTGCGGGGGCGCCTTCTGGACCAGATCGTCGCGGAGCAGGTCCCCCGGGCGAAGGAACTCGCCCCCGACCTGGTGACCTTCTGCGCCGGCGGCAACGACATCATCCGCCCCGGCACCGACCCCGACGACGTGGCCGAGCGCTTCGAGCGCGCCGTCGCCGACCTGACCTCCGCCGTGGGCACCGTCATGGTGACGACCGGCTTCGACACGCGCGACGTGCCCGTCCTGAAGCACCTGCGCGGCAAGATCGCCACCTACACCGCCCACGTCCGGGCCATCGCGGACCGCTACGACTGCCCGGTGCTCGACCTGTGGTCGCTGAAGTCCGTCCAGGACCGGCGGGCCTGGGACGACGACCGGCTCCACCTGTCCGCCGAGGGGCACACCCGGGTCGCGCTGCGCGCCGCCCAGGTCCTCGGACTGCCGGTGCCGGCCGACCCGGACCAGCCGTGGCCGCCGCAGCCGCCCCGCGGCACGCTGGAGGTCCGCAAGGACGACATCCACTGGGCGAAGGAGTACCTGGTGCCCTGGATCGGGCGCCGGCTGCGCGGCGAGAGCTCCGGGGACCACGTCGAGGCCAAGCGCCCCGACCTCATGCCCCTGTAGGGGCCCCGGGCGGACCGGCCGGGATCCGCTCCAGGACGCCGCCGGCGAACACGTCGTACAGCGGCAGCGTCTCCAGGTGGACGTAGCCGATGTGGCAGTCGCAAACGGCCAGCGGGCAGGACCGGGGGCGCAGCGCGGCCCGGTACGAGCCGTCGTAGAGGTTGCCGAGCTCGGCCCGTACGAAGTGGCAGCGCCGCACCGTCCCGTCGCCGTCCACCGAGACGACCGACTCGCCGGTGCGGCAGGGCAGCCCCGCCGAGCGGTGCGGATGCCTGCTGTACGGGAAGAGGGGGTCGAGGGCCGTCCAGTCCCCGGCCTCCTCGTCGGTGTAGGTGTGGCCCTCGGCCGCGTTCACCCACAGGTAGACGCCCGCCGGGAGCTCGGCGCGCAGCCGCCGGGCGGCGGCCAGGTGGCCCGGGAGGCCGACGATCCCGACGCTGAACCGGATCCCCCGCGCCGCGAGCGCGCGGCACTTGCCGAGGAACCGCTCGTACGGGGTCTGGCCCGGGTGGTAGGTGCACCAGAGCGCCACCGTGTCCGGGTCGGCCTCGTCCAGCCACTCCGTGCGGCAGCTCAGGTTGGTCTGGATCGCCACCCGCTCCACGTGCGGCAGCCGGGAGAGCTCGACCAGCGCCCGCCGGTACCAGGACCGCACCAGGCCCTCGCCCCACGGGGTGAAGAGGATCCGCAGCCGGTCCTCCCGCCGCTCCGCCGCCCAGTGCGCGAAGCGCTCCAGGGCGGCCCGGTCCGCGGTCAGCGCCGCGCGGCTGTCGCGGCGCTTGGCGAAGGGGCAGTACGGGCAGTCGTAGTCGCAGGAGGCCAGCGGGCCCCGGTACAGCAGGGTCAGATCCATCCCGTGCTCCGCTACTTCGCCTCGTACGCGGCCATCGCCGCCCGCACCGCCGGGGAGAACAGCTCGGGGCCGAGCCCGTCCGAGTGCGCCAGGCCCTCCGGGGAGAGCCGCAGCAGCCCGCCGGGCGCGTCCCCGTCCAGCCAGCCCAGCGCCTCGAAGCGGGCCAGTTCGGCCGGGAAGTCCGCGAAGGGCGAGGTGCCGAAGCGGGCCGCGTAGTCGGCCGTCTCCATGCCCTGGGCCTGGAGCAGCGACTGCAGCAGATGGCGGCGGCGCGCCTCGTCCGCGTCGGTCCACCGGCCCACCTCCGCCCGGGAGAAGTCCGCCGTCCCGGTGTAGGCGTCGATGATCGAGCGGATCTCGCGCATCCCGACCGCGTAGTCGAAGGAGTAGTGCAGCCGCGAGGTGTACGAGCGGGCGCCGCAGCCCAGGCCGATCATGCCGTCCGTCTGGCAGGCGTGGTCGTCGGGGCCGAGCGCCGGCGCGTCCGTACGGCGGAACATGCGCATCGACACCTGCGTGTAGCCGCGGGCGAGGAGGTGGTCCCGGCCGTACCGGTAGAGCCGCAGCCGCTGCTCGTCCCACTCCCGGTCGGCGTCCTGCCCGGGGGCCTGCCGGCCGAGACCGGTGAGCGGGCGGACGTACAGCGGGTAGAGGTAGAGCTCCTCGGGCTCCCAGTGGAGCGCGGCGTCGAGCGAGCGGCGCCAGGACTCCTCGGTCTGGCCGTCGATGCCGTAGATCAGGTCGATGTTGAGGACCGGGACGCCGGTGTCCCGGATGCGGCCGAGGGCGGCCTCGACGTCCGCCCGGCGCTGCGGTCGCACGGCGGCCCGGGCCTCCGCCTCGACGAAGCTCTGCACGCCGATGCTCAGCCGGGTCGCGCCCCGCTCGGCGAGGACCGCGAGCCGGTCGGCGGTCGCCGTGGCCGGGGAGGTCTCCACGGACAGCGGCACCGCCCGCAGGTCCGCCCCCATCCGCCGCTCGGCGATGTCGCAGAGCCGCTCCAGTTCGGCGGCGGTCAGGTACGTGGGCGTGCCCCCGCCGAAGGCGGCCGTGGCGAACCGCACCGGAGCCGCGTCCCCCAGCGCCTCGCGCACCGCCGCGGCCTGCCGGTCCAGCGCGTCGAGATAGCGGGTGGTCAGCTCGCCCGGGGCGCCGATCCGGGTGAAGAGGTTGCAGAAGCCGCAGCGGACCTCGCAGAAGGGTATGTGGGCGTAGAGCGACAGCGCGTCCTTCGGCTCGTCCGCCCAGAGCGCGGCGAGCGGGGCCCGCTCGGACAGCGGACGGTAGGCCGTCTTGTGCGGGTAGGCGTAGACGTAGCTGCGGTACGGGCGCGGGGTCCCGGCCGGGCGGGTCGTGCGGGTCGCGCGGGTCGGCGGGGTCGTGCGGGTCATGCGGTCTTCTCCATGCTGTCCGGGCCAGGCAGGATGAAATGTGCATACGGCACATTCCATACGCTCTCATGGCCCAGCCGGTGCCCGGTGAAGCCGTCCTCCCCGTACGCCGTGCCGTGGTCGGAGCAGACGACGGCGAAGCAGTCCCGGCGGCTGCTCATGGCCGCGAACAGGCGTCCGATGTGCCGGTCGACGTACTCCAGGGCGGCGGCGTGGGTGTCCCGGGTGTCGCCCGCCTCGCGGGTCGCGCCCGACCGGTGGAACCAGTTGGGCTGGTGCAGGGCCGAGACGTTGACGAAGAGGAAGAGGCGCCGGTCGCGCGGGAGCGCGGCGACGACCTCCTCGGCGCGCTCCACCTGGGACGCGAAGGAGGTCGGCGAGGCGACCCCGAACGAGGGCTCCCAGTGGCTCTCCTGGAACAGGCCGGGCAGGACCGTGCCGAGCGGCGGCAGCCGGTTGAAGAAGCCGACCCCGCCCACGCACACGGTCCGGTAGCCCTCGTGCGCCAGCGCGGACACCAGGTCGGGCGTGTCCCGGAAGACGTAGGTGCCCTCGGCGGTGGTCTCGCTGCCCGCGAACGAGGCGGCGAAGAGCCGCGGGTGCGGTCCCGGGGACGCCGGGGTGGGCAGGAAACCGGCGAAGATCGCCTGGTGGGAGGCGTAGGTGAAGCTCCCGGGCGCGTGCCGGCGCTCCCAGGCGCCGCCGGGCAGGTGCCGGGCCAGGTTCGGGATGCGGCCCTCGGCGGCGAGCTCGGCGGCCACGTCGTACCGCAGCGTGTCGAGCGTGACGAGGAGCAGATCGTGACTCCCGACGATCCGGTTCATGTCCAGCGCGGGCGGTGTCACGGCGTGCTCGTTCCTGTGGGTCGGGTCTCGTGGGGCTGGTGGTTCTGGTGGTTCTGGTGGTTCTGGTGGGTCTCGTGGGTTTCGCGGGTCCGGCGGAGGTCTCGGGTCCCGCGAGACTCGCGGGTCTCGGGGAGATCCCGGGTGTCGCGGGTCCGTCGGGCCGGGCGCCCCGGGTGCCCCGGTCGGCCCGGGCGGGCGGGTCGGGTACGGACGTACGCGGCGACCTGGGCCGCGTAGGTGTCCAGGCCCTCGGCCCCGCTCCCCGGCAGGCCGGTGAGACCGGGCAGCAGGTCGCCGAAGGCGTTGACCTCGCCGACCGCGAAGCGCCGCCAGCCGGCGGCGGGCAGCAGGTCGACCCCCACGCAGCGGGTGCCGGGGAAGGCCGCCGCGGCCCGCTCGCACACCTCCAGGGCGTCGGCGAACCGCCCGCCCGCGGCGGCGATCGCGGCCCGCGCCGCGTCCAGGTCTCCCCGGGCGCCGCCCAGGTGCAGGTTGGTCATGGGGGAGCGGCTGGTGCGCACGACGGCGTGGGTGGCCCGGCCGTCGACGACGACCACCCGCAGGTCGGCCGCCCGCCCGCCGAGGGAGGCCTTCGGCAGCCAGCGCTCCACGTGCAGCCCGTCCGGGGCGAGCGCGTCCACGACGGCCGCGATCTCGCGTTCGGAGGTGTAGCGGCGCACCCGCAGCGAGTTGTGCAGCCGCCCGTCGGCGCGGAGCTCGACCGAGGTGGTCGCCTGCGTCCGGCCGGAGGCGGACGTCTCCAGGGCGAGCACCCCGGAGGCCGAGGAGCCGTGAGCGAGCTTCACGAAGACCCGGCGCATCCCCGGCAGGTCCGTCAGCGCCCGGACGTCCTCCCACCCGCGCACGGGCGGGGCGGCCGGACCCGAGGTCGGCGCGGGCGGCACCGGGACCCCGGCCGCGAGGAGGCGGCCGTGCCCGAGCCGCTTGTCGAAGAGGACGGCGAGCTCGTCCGGATCGCCGAGGAGGTCCGCGCCGGCCGACCGGACCCCGGCGGCGAGCCCGTGCGCCGCCGCCGTGAAGCGCGCGAACCAGCGCCCGGTGCCCTCGACCCGGGTCGGCTCCGGCACGCCCCGCAGCAGCCGGTCGACCTCCGGCTCCTCACCGGGGGAGTCCAGGCGCACCAGCTCCCCCGGGTGGAAGCGGGCCCCGCCCCGCAGCACGTCGAGCCACGGCACGACCCGCGGCCGGGGCAGCCCGGCGGCGAGCGCCGCGTCCAGGAAGAGCCGCACGCGGCGGCCTTCCGGGTTGCCGACGACGGCGAGGGACGGGGCCGCGCTCACTCGGCGACCGCCACGTACCGGTAGACCTCGCCGTCGCCCTCGTCCTCCGGCGTCTGCGGGTCGTCGAGGTCGACCGTCACCCCGTGCGGCGCGAGCGCGGCGGTCAGCCGTTCGGCCGTCTCCGGGGACAGGTAGTGGTGGGCGAGGCCGAGGCGGCGCAGATGGGTCAGCGGCTGCCCGGCGAGCAGCGCCGCCGCGCCCTCGTCGGTGAGCACGCCCATCGACAGGTCGAGTTCGTCGAGGCGGGCGACGACCGGCGCGCCGGCCACGGCCGCGGCGACCTCGTCCTGGATGTCGCTGTTGCGCAGTCCGAGCCGGCGCAGCGCGGGCAGCCGGGCCCCGGACAGCAGCGGCTCCAGGTCGGCGGGGGTCGTGTCCGCCCCGTACTCCTCGGTGCCGAGCCACAGGTCGAGCCGCTCCAGGGCGGGCAGCTCACTGGCCGCGACGCCCCGCACGACCTCGGCGCCCAGGCCGCCGCTCTCCAGCACCAGGGCGCGCAGGCCGGTGTGGTGCACGGGCGGGAAGACGAGCCCGCTGCCGCCGCGCACCCCGAGCTCCCGCAGCGCCGGGTAGGCGGCGAGCAGCGGGGTGACGTCCGACTGGATGATCCACGAGATCTCGCAGTCCTCCGAGGTCATGTCGCCGAGGAACACCGCCTCCAGGCCGGTGAGCCGGTCGTTGGCCCCGATCAGGGCCTTCACGATCGCGGCGGAGGAGGTGTCGTAGGCCTCGTCCCAGCCGCCGACGACCACGGCCCGCACCCGGGCGGTGTCCACCGTCGCCAGGAAGCGCTCGAACAGCGGCTCCCACAGCTCGTCCTCGGGGTCGGAGTACGTCGGTGCGGAGAGCCGCCAGGCGACCGAGGCGGCGTCGGGCAGCTCGACCGTGGCGCCGGGCGCCGGGAACTCGTACACGGGCAGGCCGTGGAACTCCTGCAGGTGAACCCCAATGGTCATGAGCGCTCCATACTCCGGACACCACGCGGTGCCGATCGGCTGATGCCAGAAGTTCTACCAAGGGCCGCCGACAATCGGGTGCGGCGGGATAGGGTCCACCTCCCCCTCGAGATCCTCCACGATCGGAGCGAACGGCCATGGGCAAGACCGAAGACGGTGCGTACGAAGGGTTCTCGGCCGAGGAGCGGGCCGCGATGAAGGACCACGCCCAGGAGATGAGGAAGGCCTCGCGCCGTGCCTCGAAGGAGGAGAAGGCGGCGGAGGCGGAGCGGGACGTGCTCGCGAAGATCGCCGAGATGCCGGAAGCGGACCGGGCCATGGCCGAGCGCGTCCACGCCGTGGTGACGGCCGCCGCGCCCGCACTCGGGGCGAAGCTCTGGTACGGGATGCCGGCCTACGCGCTGGACGGCAAGGTCGTCTGTTTCTTCCAGAGCGCGGAGAAGTTCAAGGCGCGCTACGCGACCCTGGGCTTCAGCGACCTGGCGCGGCTCGACGACGGCGCGATGTGGCCGGCCGCGTTCGCCCTGACCGAGGTGACCGCGGAGGTGGAGGCGCGCATCGCCGAGCTGGTGAAGCGGGCGGTGGGCTGAGTCCGCCGGAGTGACGGCGGGGCGGGGCCCGGTCCGGCCTTCGCGCGTGTCCGGGCCGATATCCGACGATTCATCAGATAATCATCGGAATTGCTTGTCCCGTCGAGTGCCGACCGGTGTCCCCGGCACGAGAGGAGGGGCACCATGCCCGTCCGCCACGCCCTCACCACCCTGCTGCTCGCCCTGGCCGCGCTGCTCGTCCCCGGCGCCGGCGCCGCGGCCGCACGCGCCCCGCTCCCGCCCGCGTTCACCATCTCGGGCCTCGACCTCCACGACACCCAGCTCGCCCGGTTCGGCGACACCTACTACCTCTACGGCTCGATGTACGGCTGCGGCTACGAGTGGTACGTGGCCGACACCCCCTGGTGCGGCTTCGGCGTCTCCACCGCCCCGAGCCCCCAGGGGCCCTGGAGCACCCCCCGGCCGCTCTTCGACCCCACCACGGTCGACCCCTGGACCGACGACTCCTGGCAGGTCACCTGCGGCGGCACCGGCCAGGGCTGCTTCAACCCGCGGATGATCCGCCGCAGCGGATGGGGCCGCGACGACGGCGTCTTCATCCTCTGGTTCAACAGCCCCCGGCACTACACCGTCGACAACAGGACGAACGCCTACAACGCGATGGGCTGCGCCTCGGCGGCCGGACCCTGCGGTCCCGGCGTCACCCCCAACGGCTCGTACAACAAGCCCACCCTCAAGATCTGCGCGGGCAACGGCGACTTCGGCTTCATCGCCTCCGGCACCCCCGGCGGGCGGCCCGCCCTCGTCTGCACCCTCCCCGGAGCGGCGCAGCTCAACATCGAGGAACTCGACCAGTGGGGGAGCGGCGGCCGGGCCGTCGGCGTCCGCCAGGTCGCCGGACTGCGCAACGTCGAAGGGCCCGGCGGCTACTGGGACCCCGTCGCGCGCCGGTACGTCCTCACCTACGCCGACCCCGCCTGCGGCTACTGCGCCGGCACCCCGATCGGCTACGCCACCGCGCCCTCGCTGTACTCGGGCTGGACCGCGCCCGGCAACGTGGGCTGGAGCGCGCCCCTCAACGGGCGCCGCGTCTTCAACGGCAACAGCTGCGGCGGCCAGCCGCGCACCGTGACCGTCCTCGACGGACAGCCCTGGCAGATCATCGACCTGTGGCTCGGCACCCGCAACGAGACCGCCGCCGCCACCCATCTCGTCCCGCTGTCCTACACCCCCTCGCCCGGCGTCGCCGGCGACGGCCGGGTCTGGCGCCCGCCGCTCGCCCTCGCCTGCTGACGTCGCGCGGCGGCGCCCGCGCCGCGTCCGGAGAGGTGAAGGCCCGCCCGCCCCAGGAGTGGCGCTGCGCCGACCGGGGCGGGTCCTGGTGGGATGTGCGCGCCGAACACCACCCCGAAGGGACCGCCCATGACCCCTCGTCACCCCGCGAGCCGGCCCGCCCGCATCCCCGCCCGCACCGGGCGCGCGCTCGCCGTCGCGGCCGGCCTGGGCGCGCTGCTGCTCGGTGCCGCGGCCCCCGCCGTCGCCGCCGCCCCCGGCGCGACGGTCCGGCACACCGCCGTACGGGCCGCCGCGCCCGCCACCGTCACGGTCAGCGGAAGCGGCCGGGCGTCCGCCGCGCCCGACCTGGCCGTGGTCTCGGTCGGCGTGGAGGCGACGCGCCCGACGGCCAAGGAGGCGATGGCCGCCCAGAGCACGGCGGCCACGGCGCTCCTGGACGCCCTGCGGGGACAGGGCATCGCCGACCGCGACGTCCGCACCGAGAACCTGTCCCTCTCGCCGGTCTACACCCAGACCGCCGAGGGCGAGAGCAAGGTGACGGGCTATCAGGCCGGGCAGAGCTTCTCGGTGAAGGTCCGCGACGTCGACAAGGCGGGCCAGGTCGTCGGGGCGGTCGGCGACGCCACCGGCGACGCGGGCCGGGTCAACGGCGTCTCCTTCGACGTCTCCGACCCGACCGCGCTGCGGGCCAAGGCCCGCGAGGCCGCCTTCCGCGACGCACGCGCCAAGGCCGCCCAGCACGCCGAGCTCAGCGGCCACCGGCTCGGCCGCCTGGTGTCCCTGACCGAGGGCGAGGCCGTCCGCCCCGGCACCGGCGCCGTCCCCGGCGCCCCCGCCGACGGCGGCGCCAGCGTGCCGCTCGCCCCCGGCGAGATCGAGGAGCACGTGACGGTCACGGTGGTCTACGAGCTGATCTGAGGAGGACCGGGCGGCTCGTCCGGCCCCGCCGGCCCGCCCGCTTCGCTTGCGCCCTCCGTGCCCTCCGTGCCGTCTGTGCCGCCCGTGCCGCCCGTGCCGTCTGTGCCGTCTGTGCCGCCCGTGCCCTCCGTGTCGCCCGCGCCCTCCGCGCCCTCCGCGCCGTCCAGGGACGCCAGCCCCAGCTCCCGCGCCAGCGCCCCGTCCGCCCACTCCAGCATCGTCGCGCGGGGCAGCGGACCGGCGTACGCGGTCGTCTGGACCGCCAGGCCGTCCAGGAACGCGGTGAGGCGCCAGGCCGCCGCGGCCGGGTCCGGACAGGCGAACTCCCCGGCCGCCGCGCCCTCGGCGATCACCCGGGCCAGCGCGGCCTTCCACTCCCGGTCCAGCGAACCGGCGACCTCGCGCAGCGCCGGTTCGCGCAGCGAGGCCGCCCAGCCCTCGATCCACAGCCGCCAGCCCTTGGCCCGGCCGGTCGGCGCGTACCAGCGGACCGCCGCCCGGAGCCGGCGCACGGCCGTGGTCCGGCGGTCCAGCACCCGGCGCAGCCGGACCAGGTCCTGCTCGGCCGCGTGCGCGAAGGCCGCCGCGACCAGCTGCTCCTTGCTCGCGAAGTGATACAGGACCAGCGCGTTGCTGACCCCCAGCTCCGCCGCCACGTCCGCGATCCGGACCGCCGCGACCCCCTTGGCCTCGATCCGGCCGACGGCCGCCCGGAGCAGCGCCTCGCGCCGCTCCGCCACGCCCAGCCGCACTCTCGCCATGTCCCGCACCCGTCCCGTCAGTGCCCGTCCGCCCCGCGTCCGGACCCGTCAGCACCCGTCAGTACTCGTCGTCAGTACTCGTCAGTAACCCTCAGTGCCCCTCAGTACCAGCCGTACCGCTCGGCGATCACCGGCAGCCGCTCCTCCACCAGCGCGTGCGCCGCCGCGCGCGGGGTCGTGCCGTCCGCCTCCGCCCGGTCCAGCATCAGGCCCACGAGCTCCCGCATCGCCCGCCTGACCCGGTCGAAGGCCGCCTCCGCGTCCGCCTCGACGTCGCCGAAGAGCGTCCACCACCACCAGGCGTTCGTGCCCGAATTGACCACCACGTCCGGCAGCACGGTCACCCCGCGCGCCGCGAGCAGCTGCTCCGCCTCCGGGAGCACCGGCATGTTGGCGGCCTCGACGATCAGCCGGGCCCGCACCCGCTCCTGGTTCGCCGCGTCCACGGCGTACGAGACGGCGGCCGGCACCAGGACCTCCACGTCCGCCGCCAGCCAGGCGTCCCCGGGCTCCTCGCGGTCCCCGGGCCGCAGCACCGCCCGGTCCACCGCGCCGTGCGCGTCGCGCGCCGCGAGCAGCGCCTCCACGTCCAGGCCCTCCGGGTTCACGATCGTGCCCTTCACGTCGGCCACGGCGACCACCCGCAGCCCCGCCCGGGCCAGGAAGCGCGCCGTGGCCCCGCCCATCGTCCCGAAGCCCTGCACGGAGACGCGCGCGCCCCCGTACGGCGTTCCCGCCCGGTCGAGGGCCGCCAGGGCCGCCTCGGCCACCCCGCAGCCGCCGACGAGCTCGTCCAGGCCGATCCCGTCCACCTCCAGGGCGAACGCGTCGGCCAGCCGCGCCCGGGCCGCCGCCTCGTCGTCCAGCAGCGGGTACACGGCCTGGACCGAGGAGACCAGACCCGCCTCGGCCGCCGCCCGGTCCACCAGGTCCTGGGTCAGCCCCAGGTCCTCGCCGGTGGTCCAGAAGCGCTCGATGTACGGGCGCATCGCCCGCAGGTAGCGCACGAGCACCCCGTACGCCTCGGGGGAGCGCGGATCGCAGTCGATGCCGCCCTTGGCGCCGCCCAGCGGCACGTAGCGGGCCGAGGGGTCGTAGTGCAGGGCCTCCTTCATGGTCATCCCGCGGGCCAGCCCCGCGACCTCCTCGGCCGTGCACCCCTCCCGCATCCGCAGGCCGCCGCTGGCCACCCCGCGCACCAGCCGGTCCACGACCAGATGGCCGCGGCGGCCCGTGACGTGATCGGTCCATCCGACGCTCAACAGGGGGGCGGTGCTCATCGGCACACTCCTCGGTACTCCCGTTCTTACTGAATAGCGGTTCAGTATGGCTGATCGTCCGGGCGCCGGAGGCCGCGGGCCGCCCATAATGAAAAGATCCTCGACTTTCAGGAGGTCCTGTGACCGGCACTGGCCCCGACCACTCACTGCGGGCACGGCTGCGCGCGCTGCGCCCCGAGGCCTTCGGCGCCGACCCGACCGGGGAGCGCCTGGAGCGCATCCGCCGTTCCCCGAACTTCGCGGACGGGGTGTTCGTGAATCCGGAGCGGGCCCGGCACCGGCCGTCCGGCTCGACGGTCGAGTTCGCGAAGATCTACTTCGAGAAGGAGGCACGGGCGCGCCGAGCCCCCACCGGCACGATCCCCGTCCACCCGACCACCCTGGCCGACCTGGCCCGGCCGCCGGCCTCGGGGCTCCGGATCACCTGGATGGGGCACTCCAGCGTCCTCGCCGAGATCGACGGCCGCCGGGTGCTCTTCGACCCGGTCTGGGGCGACCGCTGCTCGCCCTTCGCCTTCGCCGGCCCCAAGCGCCTGCACCCCGTCCCCGTCCCGCTGGCGGCGCTCGGCCCGGTCGACGTCGTGGTGATCTCGCACGACCACTACGACCACCTGGACCTGCCCACGGTCAAGGCGCTGGCCGGCACGGACACCCTCTTCGCGGTGCCGCTCGGGGTCGGCGCCCACCTGGAGCGCTGGGGCGTGGCCGCCTCCCGGCTGCGCGAGCTGGACTGGACCGAGTCCACCGAGGTCGGCGACCTGCGGCTGACCGCGAACCCGGCCCGGCACTTCTGCGGCCGGGGCCTGCGCAACCAGCAGCACACCCTCTGGGCCTCCTGGACCGTCGAGGGGCCCGAGCACCGGATCTACCACAGCGGCGACACCGGCTACTTCTCCGGTTTCGAGGACATCGGCGCGGCCCACGGCCCCTTCGACGTCACCATGATCCAGATCGGCGCCTACTCCGAGTACTGGCCCGACATCCACATGACCCCGGCCGAGGGCGTCCGCGCCCACCTCGACCTCCAGGGCGGCCGCCCGCACGGCGTCATGCTGCCCATCCACTGGGGCACCTTCAACCTCGCACCGCACCCGTGGGCGGAGCCGGGGGAGGGCACCGTGGCGGCCGGCGCGGAGGCCGGACAGCGGCTCGCGCTGCCGCGGCCCGGCGAGCCCTTCGAACCGGGCGCGGCCGTGCTTCCCGAGGCCCCTTGGTGGCGCGCCGTCGCGCACGCCCCCGAGGGCGGCTGGGGCGGCGCGGGCGGTGCGGACCGCCACGGCGTGCGCGCCGGCGGCGGCGACGCGAACGCGAACGCGCACACGGGCGTCGTGGACGTCGCCGGGGAGCGGCACGCGGACAGCGGGCGGAGCGCGCAGGAGGCGGCGCCCACCCCGTAGTCGATGGTCCCCGCACCGGATTCCGGTCGCGGGCGTTTCCCGTGGAGGGCGGAGGCGTGCACACGCCTCCGCCCTCTTCCGTTCCCGCCGCCGAAGCGGGTGCGTCGGGTTTCGGCCGACAGGTCTCGGCCGGTCGCGCGAGGGGTGCTAGCAGACCGGGGCTCCGCACGGGGTAAGTTTGCCAACTGCGCACCGCACATGAACGGTTGACGACTACAGTGGGTGCTTGGTGATCATCGGTAGGCTCATCACACACACGTAGTCATCCTCTCCGTAGTGCACCCCCGTAGTACGCCGATTCCTGGGCACGTACCAAGGACACTCATGTCTCAACTTCGCGCACCCGCCCCGCGGTCCGAACGCCGCGAGGGCGGGCGCCACGGCCGGTCGGGCGCCCGCGGCGCCGCCGGTCCCGCCGGCGCCGGTTCCGTACAGTCCCCCGCGCCGCTTCCCGCCGAGGCGCGCATACGACCCCAACTGCTGCGTACCTCCGTTCTTCCGGCCGTCGCCGTCGCGCTCGGCGGCGCCGCCGCCGTGCTGTTCACCATCCGTTCCACCGGGGCCGAGGTCACGCCCGGCCTCTGGGCCGCCCTCACCGGGGCCGCCGCGCTCACGGTCGCCTCGGTGACCGCCGCCGCGCTCGGAGCCGACCGGGCCGCCAAGGCCGTCCTCGACCGCGCCAACGCCCTGCGCCGCAGCAGCGCCCGCAGTCAGAGCGAACTGCGTACGGTCGTCGAACAGTTGCGCAGGGGCGAGATGCCGGAAGCCCGGCCCGCCACCCCGGCCGGCACCGGATCGAGTGATGAATTCGACCTGCTCGCCCACGAACTGACGCGCTCTCACGAAGCCGCCGTCAGCGCCGTCGTGCAGGCCTCCCGGCTCTCCAGCAGCGTCGGAAACGAACAGAAGGTCGAGGTCTTCGTCAACCTCGCCCGCCGGCTCCAGTCCCTCGTCCACCGCGAGATCCAGCTCCTCGACGAGCTGGAGAACGAGGTCGAGGACCCCGAGCTGCTCAAGGGCCTGTTCCACGTCGACCACCTCGCGACCCGCATCCGCCGGCACGCGGAGAACCTCGCCGTCCTCGGCGGTGCCATCTCCCGCCGCCAGTGGTCCAACCCGGTCACCATGACCGAGGTCCTGCGCTCCTCCATCGCCGAGGTCGAGCAGTACCCGCGGGTGAAGCTGGTGCCGCCGATCGACGGTACGCTGCGGGGCCATGCCGTGGCCGACGTCATCCACCTGCTCGCCGAACTGGTCGAGAACGCCACCGTGTTCTCCGCCCCGCACACCACGGTGCTGCTGCGCGCCCAGTACGTCACGGCCGGCCTCGCCATCGAGGTCGAGGACCGCGGCCTGGGGATGCCCGTCACCGAGCAGAACAAGATGAACGCCCTGCTCGCCGACCCCGACCAGGTCAACGTCGCGCACCTGCTCCAGGACGGACGCATCGGACTCTTCGTGGTCTCGGCCCTCGCCCGGCGCCACGGCATCGCCGTCCGGCTCCAGTCCAACATCTACGGCGGCGTCCAGGCCGTCCTCGTGCTGCCGCAGGGACTCCTCGGCTCCGACCCCGAGGGCCTGGCCCGCGCCGGCGACCGGAGCACGGCCGCCGCACCGGCCGCCGCCCCGCAGGTCCAGGCCGCGCCCCCGGCGGCCCCGGCCGTCCCCGCACCCGCCCCGATCCCGGCGGTCGCACCCCTCCCGGCCCCCGCCCCGGCGGCGCCCGCGCCCCCGCACGTACCCGCGCCCGCGCACGTACCCGCCCCGGCCCCCGTACCGGTGCAGGCACACGCGCCGGCGCAGGCGCACGCACCCGCGCACCCGGCGGGGCAGGCGCCCGGGCAGGCACCGCTCCCGCCCCGCCCGGTCTACGCCGAAGCGGCCCCCGCCGCGCCCGGCCTGCCGGGTGTCCCGCCCCAGCCCAGCCACGCCGAGCCCACCGGGCACGGCACCGCCTTCCCCGCCCCGGCGCCCGAGGTCCCCCCGGCCCCGCGCACCGGAGCACCGGGCAGGCCCGTCCTCCCCAAGCGGCGCGCCCAGGAACACCTCGTCCCGCAGCTGCGCGACGAGCCCACGGCCCGCAGGCCCGAGGAGCACGCCCTGCACGACCCGGGTCTGATGGCCGCGTTCCAGCGCGGCATCGGACTCGCCGAATCCCAGCCCTCCCCCCGTGAACCGCTGCGTCCAGGCGACGCGCACAAGGAGTAGATGCACCATGGCGAGCAATGGGCCGCACGGCCATTCCTCGGATCTCGACTGGCTGCTGAGCGGTCTGGTTCAGCGGGTCCCCTACACCCGCAACGCCGTTCTGCTCTCCTCCGACGGCCTCGTGAAATCCGTCCACGGCCTCGACCCCGACGCGGCCGACCACATGGCCGCGCTGGCCTCCGGGCTCTACTCGCTCGGGCGCAGCGCCGGAGCGCGGTTCGGCGACGGCGGTGAAGTGCGCCAGGTGGTGGTCGAGCTGGACTCCACCCTGCTCTTCGTCTCCACCGCCGGGTCCGGCACCTGTCTCGCCGTCCTGGCGGGCCGCGAGGCGGACGCCGCCGTGCTCGGCTACGAGATGGCGATGCTCGTCAAGAGCGTGCGGCCGTATCTGGTCACCCCGGCCAGACAGGCCGCCGGCGCGGCGGGCAGTGCGGGGCAGTGACCATGGGGTCCCACCAGGAAGGACCCTGGCTGGACGACGCGGCAGGCCGGCTGATCCGCCCGTACACCGTGAGCGGTGGCCGGACCAAGCCGACCGCCGCGCTCGACCTGCTCTCCATGGTGATGGCCACCGGCAGCAGCCCCCAGCCGCACATGGGCCCCGAGCACAGCCTGGCCCTGGGGCTGTGCGGCGGACCCACCTCGGTGGCGGAGATCGCGGCGCACTTACGGCTCCCGGCCGTCGTCACCAAGGTCCTGCTCTCCGACCTCGTGGACTGCGGGGCGATCACCGCCCGCGCGCCCCGCTTCCACGCCAACCCAACCGACCGTTCCTTGCTGGAGGCAGTGCTCGATGGCCTACGACAACGGCTCTGAGCGCCACGATTTCGCCGCCGACCCCTTTCCCACCGCGCTGAAGATCCTGGTGGCGGGCGGGTTCGGCGTGGGCAAGACGACCTTCGTGGGCGCGGTCAGCGAGATCGAACCGCTGAGCACCGAAGAGCTGCTGACCTCGGTCAGCGCGGCCACCGACAGCCTGGAGGGCGTGGAGTCCAAGACCACGACCACCGTCGCCATGGACTTCGGACGCATCACCCTCGACGACCGCAACGTGCTCTACCTGTTCGGCACCCCCGGCCAGGAGCGCTTCTGGTTCATGTGGGACGAGCTCTCCGAGGGTGCGCTCGGAGCGGTCGTCCTCGCCGACACCCGGCGTCTCCAGGAGTGCTTCTCCGCCATCGACTTCTTCGAGCGGCGCGGCATCGGATTCGTGGTCGCCGTCAACGAGTTCGACGGGGCCTTCCGCTACGACCCCGACGAGGTGCGGTCGGCGCTCGACCTCAAGCCGACGGTCCCGGTGCTGCTCTGCGACGCCCGGATCTCCAGCTCCGGCATCCGCACCCTGCTGACCCTCGTCCAGCACCTCCTGACCACCATCCCGGCCGCCGTGCCGAGCTACGGAGCCACGACATGACCTACGACCCGACCGGTCATATGCTGCTCACCCCCATCGACAACGAGGCGCCCACCCGGGTCCGCCGTCTGCGCGAACTGGGGTTCGGCGAGCAGCCCGACCCGGCCTTCGACGAATTCGCCCGGCGGCTGGCCGAGGTGACCGGCGCGCCCTTCTCGATGGTCAACTTCATCGACGAGAACCGGCAGTTCTTCGCCGGACTGCACACCCCGGCCGGCACCCACTCGGGCTCCGACCTGGGCGCGGCCGCGGCGGGCAGCGGCGGAGTCGGCCGCTACATGGCCCGCGACCACGGCTACTGCCCGCACGTGGTGGTGCGCCGCAAGGCGCTGGTCCTGGAGGACGTCTGCGACTATCCGCGGTTCGCGGGCAACCCGGTCGTCGACGAGATCGGCATCCGTTCGTACATGGGAGCGCCGCTGATCGACCGGACCGGCGTCGCCCTGGGCACGATCTGCGTGGTGGACACCGACGTGCACCCCTGGGGGCGGGTCGGTCTGGAGACGATCAAGACGATGGCGGCCGAGCTGGTGGAGCAGATCCACCGTCGCGAGGACGGCATGATCTGACGGCGCGGGCCGCCGTCACGTACGGGTGCCCCGGTGTTCGGCTCCCTTGCCGGACCCCGGGGCACGGTTCTTCGGTGGACGCCGTCAGCAGCCCGCGGGCTCCAGACGGACCAGCTCGGACAGGCGCTCCGACCAGCTGCCCTTGTCCTGTCCGAGGGCGACCTCGGCCAGGCGCAGGAGCTGGATGTCGGAGGTGCCCGCGGGGGCGAAGATGTGGTGTGCGTCGCGGAGATAGCGCTCGATGGGGCGGTTGACGAAGAGGCCCGCGGCGGCGTGGATCTCCATGGCGTTGCGGCCCGAGTCGATGGCGGACTCGACGTTCACCAGCTTGGCGTTCATCAGCTCGGTGTCGCAGGACATGCCCTGGTCGAGGAGATGGACCGCGTGGTAGGCGGCGAGCCTGGCCGTCATCAGACGCGACTGCATCTGGCCCAACTTGAGCTTGACGGTAGGGAGTTCGGCGAGCGGTGCGCCGTAGCGGATCCGTTCGGTGGCGAACCGGGTGGTCTCCTCCAGGATGGCCTGATGGATACCCAGCGACACGGCCGTCAGGTTGGCCCTGCCGTAGAGGACGCTGGAGGAGTAGGCGACGGCGAGGCCGTCCCCCTCGTCGCCGAGCCGGTTGGAGGCCGGAACCCGGCAGTTCTCGAAGATGAGTTCGCCGAAACTGAACCCGTGGAGGCCCATCGCGGGCTGTTGCGGACCGGTCCTGAACCCCGGGCGATCGGATTCGACCAGGAAAGCGGTGAGTCCCTTCGAACCGGGACCGGTCCTGACCACGACCCCGTGGAGATCGCCCACGTGGCTGTTGCCGACGTACACCTTGCTGCCGTTCAGGATGTAGTCGTCGCCGTCCCGCTCGGCGGTCGCGGACATGCCGAGGACATGGCCCCCGGATTCCGGTTCGGTGACCGCGATGGTCGGCAGGCACTCGCCGGCGGCGATGGCCGGAAGCCAGGTCTTGCGCTGTTCGTCGCTCCCGAAGTGCACGATCTTGGCCGTGCCCAGCTGTGAGGCCTGGACCATGGCGCCCATGGCGCCGCTGACCCGGGACAGCTCCTCGATGATGATGGTTTTGGCCAGGTGGCCGGCGCCCATCCCGCCGTACTCATGGCTGATAGTCGCCCCGAGCCACCCCTGTTCGGCGATGTATCGGGACAGTTCGTGGTGGACCGAGCGTGACGCTTCCATCTCCGGTATCCGTGGCCGAACCTCACGCTCTGCGAAGTCCCGCACGGTCTCACGGAGTTGATGATGCAGTCGGCTGCTGAAGTAGCCGTCCATACGAGTCCTCCCCTGCGAAACTCCCGCTCGTCTAGTGGTCCGAGCAGGTGGTGCATCGGCAGTGGTCCCGTCCCGAACAGGCCGACCACTTCATGGTGTTGATCTTTCTCGGACGGATCAATATCGCCACCAAGTTTGTCTGAAACAGGAACGGTTGACGATTGTTTCCGACTGTGTTTCGCGAGATGTTGGCCTGCTCAGTCCGGTTCGAAGGTCATTCCCCGAGGGCATCTTTCTGCCACATGCCAACGGCAAAGCTTTGGTGGGCATATGGCGTCGAGGCCGGTCGGGACGCCCCATAGACCCCTTCTTCACCGAAGGGACATCATTCCGGAAGCACCCCCCGAGGCGCACACGGCCCGGAAACACTGGGCCCTGGCCACCTCACGCCTTCCCGGCGGGCCTCGCGCGCCTCCGCAGGGGCGCGTGGAAGCATTGCCCGGCGCGAGGGCGCGTCACAGGGAGTGAGGGGAGCCGGTGACGGTACGTGCGCGGGCGCGTACGCCGTTCCGGGCTCGTCGCCCGCCGGGAGGCCGTACGGTCGGAGCATGGCCACTTCCGACGACGTGCGCAGGATCGCCCTCTCCCTGCCCGAGGCGGTCGAGAAACTCGCCTGGGGCATGCCCACCTTCCGCGCGGGCGCCGGCGGACGGATCTTCGCCTCGCTGGACGACGACGACCAGGCGATCGGCGTGAAGTGCCCGAAGGAGGACCGGGACGAGCTGATCGCCGCCGAGCCGGCGAAGTTCTTCCTGCGCGAGGGACACGACGACGGCTACGCGTGGATCAGGGTCCGGCTCGGCGCCCTCGACGACGAGGCCGAACTCCGCGCGATCCTGTCCGACTCCTGGCGCCAGGCGGCGACGCGCAAGCTGGCGGACCGCCATCCGGAGGTGGGGCGGGTGGAGGGGGAGTAGGGAACGGTAAGGGGGGAACGCGGGACCCGACGGTCCCGCCCCCGATCCCACCGCCGATCCCGCCCCGATCCCACCGCCGATCCCGCCCCCGTCACCGGACGAAGGCGTCGATCCGTGCCCGCAGGGCGGCCGGGTCCAGGCCCTGCCCGGCCAGGTGCTCCTCGACCGTCCCGTACCGGCGCAGCTCGCTGCGCCCGATGCCGAGCCCGAGTACCCGGTGGGGCACCTCGGACAGTGCGTCGTTGGCGGCGGCCGTCGAGGTCCCTTCGAGGTACGGCTCCACCAGGACGACGTCCGGCCGGGCCGCGGCGACCGCCCGGCGCAGCGTGTCGCCGTCGAAGGGGCGCACGGTGGTCGCGTACAGCACGCTGACGTCGAGCCCTTCCGTCGCCGCCAGCACGTTGTCGAGCATCGGCCCGACCGCGACGACGACGCCCCGCGAGCCCTCGCGCACCACGCTGAACCCGCTCCGGGTGCGCGGCCGTGCGGTGGCGTTCGCGTGCACCGACAGGCGGACGTACACGGAACCGTCCCCCCGCCACCGCCTCCCGCACCAGGGTCTCCGCCTCGTCGGGGTGTCCCGGCACGTGGATGGTCCAGCCGTCGAGGGTGTCCATCAGGGCGACGTCTCCGGGCGACATGTGGGTGAACCCGCCGGCCGGCCAGTCGTACGAGCCGCCGGCGCTGACCAGGACGCCGTGCACGCCCTGGTGCCCGAAGTCCAGCTTCAGCTGCTCGAAGGGCCGCTCGACCAGGAAGCTGGCGAAGGTGTGCATGACCGGCCGCATCCCGGTGAGGGCGAGCCCGCCGCCCGCGCCGATGAGCAGCTGCTCGCGGATGCCGACGTTGAGCACGCGGTCGGGGTGCCGTTCGAGTGCCTGCTGGAAGCCGTCCTTGCTGATCTCGGCGAGCACGACCGCGAGCCGCGGGTCCTCGTCGAGCAGCCGGCTGGTGGTGGCGATGAAACGATCACGCATGGTGTCCATGGAAGGGGCTCTCCTCGGGAGGGCGGGGTGACGGGGGGATGAAGGGTGGCGGTGGCGGGGGGAGGCCGGGGCGGCGGGGGTGGCCGGCGCGCTCAGGCGCCCTTGGGCTCGACGCGGGCGACGACGGCGCGCGGCCGGCCGGGGTGCGGGGCGGTGAAGGCCGCGTACAGCGCTTCGTGATCACGCCCGTCGACGGTCTCGGCGGACCAGCCGGCGGCCTCGAAGCGGGAGGCGATGCCGCCGGGCCAGCCGTAGGAGGCGGAACCGTTGTCGATCACCAGGGTGTGCAGCTGCTCCAGGCCGGCGGGCCCGGCGTAACCGATGGCCTCGTGGTTGCTGCCCTCGTCGAGCTCGGCGTCGCCGATCAGCACCCACACCCGCGGATCGGTGAGCCCCTGGGCCCGCAGCCCGAGCACGCTCCCCACCGCGAGCGGCAGCCCGTGCCCGAGCGACCCGCTCCCGATCTCGGCGCCCGGCACGAGCGTCCGGTCCGGGTGGTGCCCGAGCGGCGAGCCGTACTCCCCGAACCCGCCGAGCAGCTCCTCGCCGAAGAACCCCTTGGCGGCCAGCACGGCGAAGTACGCCATGGGCCCGTGCCCCTTCGACAGCAGGAACCGGTCCCGCCCCCGGTCGTCCGCGGTCCCGGGCGAGACCCGCAGGACGCGGTCGTAGAGGACCCAGAGCGCGTCGAGGGTGGAGGTGGCGGCGGTGGAGTGCTTCTCGTCCCCGGTCATCAGGGCCATCAGACGGTGCAGCTCGCGGACGGCGGCCTCGGGCGCCGACGGTGTGTACGTCGTGTTCGTCATGCTCTACACGGTGCTACCTCAAGCGCGCTTGAGGTCAAGCCTCGAACTGGTTCGTGACCACCCGGGGAAGTGCGGTATGGTTCTCATGCGCGTTCGGCCGGGGAAACCCCAGGTCAGACGGGCACCGGGACGTGGCGCAGCTTGGTAGCGCACTTGACTGGGGGTCAAGGGGTCGCAGGTTCAAATCCTGTCGTCCCGACTCGAAAGAGTCGTTGATCGAGGGGCCGTTTCAGAGAGATCTGAAACGGCCCCTCGACCGTTTTCTGCCGGAGCCTGTCCGCCGCCCGGACCCGGTGCAGGTGGACGAGGACGTCGTAGGCGCGGCCCAGGGCGACGGTGTCGCGGGTCTGCCGCAGCCCGGACTCGGTCCGGCCGCACACCCGGGACAAGGTCCTGGACTGCGCCGGGGCGTGCTCGGGCGGGGGCGGGTCGGCGCGGCGGGGTCGGTCCGGCCGTGGGCCTACCGCCCCGCCCCGCCCAGCACCACCGGTGCCAGCCCCGCCGACAGGAGCCGGGCCGGGGTGCCGGAGCCGTCGGCCGGGGCGGTGTAGAGGTCGGAGCCGTAGTCGCCCGGGAGGGCGTAGGCGACCGTGTGGTCGTCCAGCCAGACCGCCTGGTCGTCGACGCTGCGGCGGTCCGCGAGCGGGGTCTCGCGCAGCGTGGCCAGGTCGAGGGCGTACAGCCGCCAGGGCGCGTCGGCGGGGGCTCCGGCGACCCGCTTCTTGTAGACGATCCGGGTCTCGTCGGGGGAGAGGGACGGGCACTCGACGTTCTGGTGGAGGGTCGTGACGGTCCGCGCGGCGAGGTCGCCCCGCACCAGGTAGGTCTTCCCGCCGGTCGCCATCGTCGCGTAGAAGTGCCGGTCGTCGCGGGAGAAGGTGACGCCCCAGAAGTTGGTGTCGGCGGCGTGGTGGCCCTTGCCGTCCTTGACCACCGCGAACTCCTCCAGGGAGGCCGTGAGCCGGTTCGTCCCGGTGTCCAGGACGGCGGTACGGGTCGAGAAGTCCGTGCCCGCGTACGAGTCGCCACCGACGAACACCGTCCAGGCCACGAAGCGGCCCGAGGGGGAGACCCGGGCCCGGGTGGGGATGCCGGGCAGCGGGTAGCGGGCCCGCTCCTTGAGGGCGGCGTCCAGGACCACCGCCCGGTAGGCGTCCTCCACCGTGCCGCGCTCGGCCTGGAGGCAGATCCCGGTGCCGGCGGCGGCGTGGAAGCGCAGGCACTTCACCCCGGACGCGGTGCGCGGACCCGTCGGCGCCGCGGCCGGGACGGTCGTCAGCTCGTCGCGGTGCGGCCCCCAGGCCATGTTGCGGAAGGCGAGCAGGCGGGCCGCGCCGGGCGCGAGCGAGACCTGCCCGGACGTGACCGGCGGACCGCCCGCCTGCGTACGGTCCTTCTCGGCGGCCCGGTCCGCGGCGTGCAGCAGCGAGGCAGCGGCGACGCCGCCGAGGACGGCCAGCGCCGTCAGCAGGACGAGCAGTTTGACGCGCAGGGTCATGCGGCCTGTTCCTTCGGGTCGGACGGGCCCTCCGGCGCGGTGCTCCGGGAGGGCGCGGGGAGGAGTGCGAACGCCACTGCCACGCACACCGCCAGCGCGGCGGTCGCCGTGCCGAGCGCCGTGCGGTCGCCCCAGGCGGTCCAGGCGGCGCCGAACGCGATCGAGCAGCCGAAGCGGGCGAGCGCCTGGCCCGTCTGGACCAACGCCGGCCCGGAGGAGCGGAGTCCGTCCGGGACCGCACCGGCGGCCGCCGCCATCAGGACGCCGGCGGTGTCCATCGCCCGGTGCACGCCGAACGCGCGCCCGCGGGCATCGGCCGGCGAGGCGAGCGAGATCAGGGCGTCGCGCGGCGCGGTCCGCAGGCCCTTGCCGGTGCGGTCGGCGGCCGGCACGGCGCCGATCAGCGGCACTGAACCCGCCACCTGGAGAAGGGGTTTGCACAGCGCCGACAGGCCGTAGCCGAGCACGGCCACCGTCTTGTGGCGGCCGCCGCGGTCGGCGAGGTGTCCGCCGACGAGCCGGACGAGCGCGCTGAAGCCGTTGTAGACCCCGTCGAGCAGGCCGAAGCCGAGCGGCGACAGGCCGAGCCCCGCGACCGGGTAGAGCGGCAGCACGGCCGTGACCATCTCCGAGGACACGTCCGTGATCAGGCTGACCGTGCCGAGTGCCGGCACGGTGGGGGCGACGGCGGCCCGCCGGCCGGAGCGGTCGCTCCGGCCGGCGGACGCGGGTGTCGCGGGGGTGCCGCGACTGTCCGCTACGTACACGTCACGAGGTCCAGATGCCCGTGATCGGGGTCGCGTTGGCGGCCTGTCCGGCGTGCGAGGTCCCGTGCATGTCCTCGAGGGTGCGGAGCAGGTTGTAGTGGTTGTACGTCGTGGACGAGGTCGAGCCCGGGGTGACCTGCTGGCCGTAGAGCACGGTCGGGATCTTGTTCCCGGCGAGCCTGTTGTCCTCGTCGAAGGTGACCACGAGCAGGCTGTTGTGGGTCTTCGCCCAGGTCGCGTAGGCGCCGAGGTTGTTCTTCAGCCAGGTGTCGCCGGTGCCGACCGAGCAGTCGTGCATGTCGCTGCACAGGTTCGGGACGACGAAGGACACCTGTGGCAGCTTGGTGTAGTCGGTCGGGAACTGGGCGAAGGTGTACGCCGACGAGGTGGGGACGTTGGAGAAGCCGAACCACGGATTGTGCTTCCGGGCGTACTTGCCGCTGCTGCACGTGGTCGAACCCTGGCTGGGCAGCGTCTCGTTGTAGCTGGCCCAGGTCTTGCCCGCGGCGATCAGCTCGGAGGCCAGGTTGGGCGCGGACGAGAAGCCGGGGGTGTAGCAGCTGTCGTCCGTGATGCCCTGGGTGGAGCCCGAGAACAGGGCGAAGTAGTTGGGCTGGCTCGGGTGGGTCTCGCCGTACGACTGGGTCAGGTTGGCGCCGCCGGTCTTCAACGAGTTGATGTACGGGGCGCTGGAGCTTCCGATGACCTGGCTGTAGGCGTGGTTCTCGAAGACCACGACCACCACGTGGTCCGGGGTGGGAACGGTCGCCGCGGCCTGGGCCGAGGTACCGCCGAGTCCGGCCCAGAGGCCGAGCGAGGCGGCCGCGAGGCCGAGGGCGGAGAGAAGGGCGGTGCGGCGTTGTCTGGGCGCGCCGGACACGGTACCTCCGGTTGAGGGGGGATGGCTGGGGGCGGTGCAACCGAAGGGTAGGAGTGTCCATGCCAACCGGGAAGGCGCCGGATGTGAAGACCCGGGGAACGTCTCGTGGCGCATGCACCTTCTCCTGGCGGGGCCTCCGGGGGTGAGGTGAGGGGCATCGGAAGGTGGCGCGGAGGCACCGCGAGCGCCCCCCGTGCGTCCCTTTCGCCGACTCCCAGGCACGGCACGGCCGTTCGACGGGGGTGAAACCTCGTCGCGCGCCCCTTGGCCGGATCCGGCGCTCACGCACGTGCCGCCCTCCCCGGGTGGCCCGGACTTTGACGCGGTGTGCCGGCCGAGGCTTCCGCCGCATGGCCGGAATGCCGATGTCCACCCCGTTAAACCCCGCATGAAGCAAGATCACCGCTTCGAGGTAATGCCCCCCGTCTGGCTGGGTGATCCGGTCGTGCAGGCCGTTACTGTTCCCCGGGATCTGGGGCGATTCCCAGAGATTTCCACCTCTACATCCCTCTTATGGCGATCGGTACGAGTATGTTCCGGTCGCCTCCTTCGCGAAGGAGAGCTCGCCCGATGACCGTTGACACCGGCGCGGAAGCCCAGCTGGAGCCATCCCGGCCGCAGTCCAGCCTGAGCACCGCGGCTGCCCGCAACCTCGCCACCACGACCAAGTCCGCCCCGCAGATGCAGGAGATCACCTCCCGCTGGCTGCTGCGGATGCTTCCCTGGGTGGAGACCAAGGGCGGCGCCTACCGGGTGAACCGCCGGCTGAGCTACACCGTCGGCGACGGGCGCATCGAGTTCGTCCAGGACGGCGCCACGGTCCGGGTCATCCCCCGGGAGCTCGGCGAACTCGCCCTGCTGCGCGGCTTCGAGGACGTGGACGTGCTGACCGCCCTGGCCGGCCGCTGCGAGCAGCGGGAGTTCCGCGCCGGTGAGGTGCTGGTCGAGCGGGGGACCCCCGCCGAGAAGATCCACCTGATCGCCCACGGCCGGATCAGCCAGACCTCCGCCGGCAAGTACGGCGACGAGATCGCGGTCGCCGTCCTCGCCGACGGCGAGCAGTTCGGCGAGAACGCCCTTCTGGACGCCGATGCCAGGTGGGACTACACGGCCACCGCCGAGACCTCGGGCGTCCTGCTCACGCTCTCCCGGGACGACTTCGCCTCGGTGCTCTCCTCGGCACCGAGCCTCCAGGCCCACATCCAGGACTTCAGCTCCCTCCCGCTCCAGCGGCAGAACAAGCACGGCGAGGCCGAGATCGCCATGTCGGCGGGCCACGTCGGCGAGTACGAGCTCCCCGGCGCCTTCGTGGACTACGAGCTCAAGCCGCGCGAGTACGAACTCTCCGTCGCCCAGACCGTGCTGAAGGTCCACACGAGGGTCGCCGACCTCTACAACGGGCCGATGAACCAGACCGAGGAACAGCTCCGGCTCACCATCGAGGCGCTGCGTGAGCGCCAGGAGTACGAGCTGATCAACAACCGGGAGTTCGGCCTGCTCCACAACGCCGACTTCAAGCAGCGCATCCAGACCCACTCCGGACCGCCCACCCCCGACGACCTGGACGAGCTGCTCTGCCGCCGCCGCGGCACCAAGCTGCTCCTCGCCCACCCGCGCACCATCGCGGCGATCGGGCGCGAGTTCAACGCCCGCGGGCTCTACCCGGACCACGTCGACCTCGGCGGCCAGGCGGTCCCGGCCTGGCGCGGGGTGCCGATCCTGCCCTGCGGCAAGATCCCGATCAGCAAGGACAACACCAGCTCCGTCATCGCCATGCGCACCGGCGAGGAGAACCAGGGCGTCATCGGCCTGCGCCAGACCGGCCTGCCCGAGGAGTACGAGCCCGGCCTGTCCGTGCGGTTCATGGGCATCAGCGAGCAGGCGATCATCTCGTACCTGGTCACCACCTACTACTCCGCCGCCGTCCTCGTGCCCGACGCGCTCGGCGTGCTGGAGAACGTGCAGATCGCCCGCCGCCGCGACTGAGCGGCGCGAAGGAAGCGCGCGACCGGAGGGCGCGACCGAAGGATCCGCCCGCGGTCCGCGACACGGCCCGGACCTTCCCGGGCCGGGCGAGCACGCCCGGGAGCCGGGGACAGCCCACTCACCTCAGCAAGGAGCCACGGATGCCCGACCCCGGGCTTTCCCCCCTTCCCCCCGACTCCCCTCCCGCCCCACCGGAAGTACCGGTCGCACCGGCCGCGCCGCTCTCGGCGATCGAGCGGATCCTGCGCGGGCCCAGCGGCCTCGGCACGAGCACGCTGTCCCTGGCCCGCCGCACGGGGCCGCCCGCGGTGCCGGCGCCGCCGGCGCCGATCGAGGCGCCCGCGGCACCCGCTCCGCACGCGGCGGTGGTACCGGCGGCACCAGTGGCTCCGGTACCACCATTGGCCCCGGTGGCCCCGGTGGCTCCGGTGACCCCGGTGGCTCCGGCGGCCCCGGTGGTCCTGGCGGCCCCGGCGGCACCAGTGGCCCCGGTGGACGCGCTGCACATCCCGGGCCTCTACTACCACCCCGTCCCGGAGCCCGACCCCGTACGGGTGGCGGAGCTCAGCCGTCGGATCAAGGACTGGGCGGTCGACGAGGTCCAGCTGTTCCCCGACGACTGGGAGGGCGAGTTCGACGGCTTCTCCGTCGGGCGCTACATGGTCGCCTGCCACCCGGACGCGCCCACCATCGACCACCTGATGATCGCCACCCGGCTGATGGTCGCAGAGAACGCCGTCGACGACATGTACTGCGAGAACCACGGGGGTTCGCCCGTCGGCCTCGGCGGGCGGCTGCTCCTCGCGCACTCCGCCCTGGACCCGCTGGCCGCGCCCGCGGAGTACCAGCCGCGCTGGGCGGAGTCGCTCGGCGCGGACGCCCCGCGGCGCTCGTACCGCTCCGCCATGGAGTACTTCGTCAAGCAGGCCACCCCCTCCCAGGCCGACCGGTTCCGGCACGACATGGCCCGGCTGCACATGGGATACCTCGCGGAAGCGGCCTGGACCGAGACGGACCACATGCCGGAGGTGTGGGAGTACCTGGTGATGCGGCAGTTCAACAACTTCCGCCCCTGCCCCACCATCACCGACACGGTCGGCGGCTACGAACTGCCGACCGACCTGCACGCCCTGCCCGCCATGCAGCGGGTGCTCGCGCTCGCCGGGAACGCCAGCACCATCGTGAACGACCTCTACTCCTACACCAAGGAGCTGGACACCCCCGGCAAGCACCTGAACCTGCCCGTGGTGATCGCCGAGCGCGAGGGCCTCTCCGAGAAGGACGCCTATCTGAAGGCGATCGAGGTCCACAACGACCTGATGCACGCCTTCGAGGCCGAGAGCGCCGAGCTGGCCGCCGCCTGCCCCGTACCGAGCGTGCTGCGCTTCCTGCGCGGCGTGGCCGTGTGGGTCGACGGCAACCACTACTGGCACCAGACCAACACCTATCGATACAGCCTGCCCGACTTCTGGTAGTCAAAGAATGGATTCCTCAATGACCAGCACCGAGTTCACCACCCTCGACGGCAGCTCCACCGCCGCCTTCATCCCCGCTCCCGCCTCGCCGTACCAGGGCGACATCGCGCGCTACTGGGACGCGGAGGCCCGGCCGGTCAACCTGAAGCTGGGCGATGTCGACGGCCTTTACCACCACCACTACGGCATCGGCGAGATCGACCACGCGGCCCTCGGCGACGTCCAGGACAGCGCGTACGAGAAGAAGCTGATCGCCGAGCTGCACCGCCTGGAGTCGGCGCAGGCCGACGTCCTGCTGCACCACCTCGGCTCCATCGGGCGCGACGACACGCTGGTCGACGCCGGCTGCGGCCGCGGCGGTTCCATGGTCATGGCCCACCAGCGCTTCGGCGCCAAGGTCGAGGGCGTCACCCTCTCCGCCAAGCAGGCCGACTTCGCCAACCGGCGCGCCGCCGAACTCGGCATCGACGACCACGTGCGGGCCCGCGTCTGCAACATGCTCGACATGCCCTTCGAGACCGGACAGGCCGCCGGCTCCTGGAACAACGAGTCCAGCATGTACGTCGACCTGGAGGACCTCTTCGCCGAGCACTCCCGGGTCCTCGCCGTCGGCGGACGCTACGTCACCATCACCGGCTGCTGGAACCCGCGGTACGGCCAGCCCTCGAAGTGGGTCTCCCAGATCAACGCGCACTTCGAGTGCAACATCCACTCGCGCCGCGAGTACCTGAAGGCCATGGCGGACAACCGGCTCGTCCCGCAGGCCGTCATCGACCTCACCCCGGACACCCTGCCCTACTGGGAGCTGCGCGCCACCTCGTCCCTGGTCACCGGCATCGAGGAGGCGTTCATCAACTCGTACAAGGACGGCTCCTTCCAGTACGTCCTGATCGCGGCCGACCGCGTCTGACGCACCGCACGGCCCCGGGGCCCGTCCACCCGGACGGGTCCCGATCGGCCGGGCGTGTCAGGAACCGTTCCCGGGCTCCGGCACTCATGATCCTTGGTGGCCGCGGTCGGACGACGACCGCGGCCCGCCGTGCCGACCGAGCCGAGCAAGAAGCCGAGGAACCACCGTGTCGCAGTCGTCCCAGCCGTCCCGCCGACGCCTGGCGCTGAGCGCCGCCCTGATCGCCGCCGCCCTCGCCGGAGCCGTCGCCCCGACGGCCCACGCCGCCGCACCCGTGCCCGCCCCCACGCCCGCCACGGCCCCCGCGCCCGACATGGACGGCGTGACCGCCGCCCTGAACTCCGCGATGGCCAACGGCGCGCCCGGCGCGATGGCCCGCTACAGCGGCCCCGACGGCGTCCGCAGCCGGACCGCCGGGGTCCGCGACCGCGTCTCGGGCGCGCCCATGGACATCCACGCGCGCTTCCGCATCGGCAGCGTCAGCAAGACCTTCTCCTCCGTCGTGCTGCTCCAGCTGGTGGACGAGGGCAAGCTGGAGCTGGACGCCCCGGTCGACCGCTACCTGCCCGGACTGCTGCCCGACGACCGCATCACGGTCCGCCACCTGCTCACCCACCGCAGCGGCCTCGCCGACTACACCGACGCGATGTTCAACCAGACCGTGCCCGGCTTCGAAGCCGTACGGAACCGGGTCTTCGGCTACCAGGAGCTGGTCGACCTCTCGCTCGCCGAACCCCGCACGACCGAGCCCGGCGCCGCCTACTCCTACTCGAACACCAACTTCGTGGTCGTCGGCATGCTCATCGAGAAGCTCACCGGCCGGCCCGTCGCCGACGCGTACGAGCGCCGCGTCTTCAAGCCGCTGGGCCTGCGCCAGACCTCGTACGTCCACCCGGACACCGCCATCAAGGGCCTGCACGCCCGCGGCTACCTGCACCCCGACGAGGAGGGCGGCGCGCTCGTGGACTCCACCGAGCAGACGGTGTCCTGGGCCCAGTCCGCCGGCGCGGTCATCTCCAGCCCCGCCGACCTCAACACCTTCACCAGCGCCCTCATGCGCGGTCGGCTGCTCTCCCCGGCGATGCTGGACGCGATGACGACGGTGACCCCGACGGACACCACGAACACCCGCTTCTACGGCCTCGGCCTGCGCCGCTACGACCTCACCTGCGGCACCCGGGTGTACGGCCACACCGGCACGGTGCAGGGCTTCTACACCTACGCCTTCTCCACCCGCGACGGCCGCCGCAGCCTGTCGGCCCTGGCCAACACCTCCAACCACGGCGCCGCGAACACGGCGCTCAGCGGCACCTTGGAGGCGGCCTTCTGCGGGAAGAAGCCGGCGGCCGCGAAGACCACGGCGCCGTCCGCGCGGACGGCGGACGGCGCTGGACGCATCACGCGGGGGGCCACGGGGTACGCGGCGGAGCGGGACCTGGCCGAGCGGTTCTGACGCCCGGATCGGCGCCCGGATCGGCGTCCGGGAACGCAGGAAGCCCCGCCGAATCACTTCGGCGGGGCTTCCGCATGTCCCTCGGGTGTCAGTCCCATCCGGCCGGGAGTCCGGGGAACCCCTCCCCGACGGTGGAGACCATCGGGTAGGGCAGGGATCCGACCAGGTCGGATCCGGTCAGTGGGGTCGGGTCCGCCACCACGAGATGGACCCGTGGCGGGCGGTCCGGGTCGCCGGTCAGGAACGGCTCCTCCAGCACGACCGCGTCGTCGAAGCGCGTCCACCGGGTGAGGCTCCCACCCGTCATTGGGCGGGTCCTTCCCCTGGAGACGAACTCCACGGCGTCGGCGTACCGGAGACCGAAACCGGTCAGGACCGTCCAGCCCCGCAGCGTCGACCACAGGGCCACCGTCTCCACGAACTCCGTGAAGCCGGCGAACATGTCCGTGTACTCACCGCTCCAGGAGACCCCGACCCTGCCGTCGCGCCGTAGGACGATCGCGCAGGCGAGGTCGTGGTTCTCCGCGAAGCGGATGAACTCGTCCCCCTCGGGGGAAGAGGTCCAGCCGCCCGGGGAGACCGACAGTCGGTTCCATCCGAGGTAGTTCCCCCCCGTAGCAGGGGAGGACGCAGCCCTCCCACTCCTCCGTGAGCAGTTCGACCAACGCTCCCGTCTCGGACGGGAAGTCGATCGAGGTGAGCTCGCGAAGTCCACGAGGGACACGTACCTCCTCGTTGAGGAACCGGACGGACTCGGCTGTCGGTTTCACCCGGGCGTTCCTTTCAGGGGTGCGGCTAGTGGCTGACGGTCAGCAGGTACGAGAACAGTTTCCTGCAGTAGCCGCACATCTCGCGTTCGGCGCCATGGCGTTCGTATCCGTAGCCCTCGGATCCGCCGTGGACGTCGACGGCCTGGGACCTCGCGCCTCCGATGGGCAGTCCGCGGCGTTCGAGTTCGCACAGCGCGCCGATCTCGCCACAACCGCCGTGGTGCTCGGTCAGCTGCACCGCGGTCCGCACGTTCGGGGTGAGGCCCGCGATCGAGCGGCCCGTGCTGGCGCCGAGGGCGAAGTGCTCCCCGTCGGCCGTGAAGACCTGGGCGACCACGTTGGTCTGGCCGTCGTTGGCGTCGGCGTAGTCGAGCAGCTCGTCCGACGGCTCGCCGGTGATCTCGCAGACATGCGGCTGGTTGTTGCCGCCGTCGTTGTGGACCAGGACCGGCGTCGCACCCGCGAGCGCGTAGTACGTGTGGACGTCGGAGACCGTCAGGTTGTAGACGGTGGCGGCCTGCGCGGTCCAGCGCCGGACGGACGCGACCTGGACGTAGGTGCCCTTGCTGGTCTGCAGCCACTGACCGGTCCGGAGGTCGGTCGCCTTGATCCACTCGCCGAGCTCGGGGACCCAGAAGGGGTGGCCGTCGGTCGCGGTGACCACGGCCGTCTTCGTGCCCTTGGCACCGTCGACGTCGATCGTGACCTTGACCAGCTTCTTGAGGCCCTGGCCCTTGATCTCGGCCGTGACCGTCTCGACGCGGGTCTCGCCGGTCTTCTCGTCGGTCGCGAGGACCTTGTCGCCGGCCTTGACCTGGTCGATCGGCTTGGTGGAGCCGTCGGCCATCAGCACCTTCGTGCCGGGCACGAAGCTGTTGCAGCCGCCTCCGCCTCCGCCTCCGCCGCCACTGCGCTGGGAGTCGGCCTTGCCCGAGCCGCCGCTGCCGCTGGTGCCGCCCTTGCCGCGGGAGGAGCCACCGGAGGAGCCACCGGGCTTGCTGGTGTTGACCTTGCCGCCGCCGGAGCCCTTGTTGGACTGCGAGGACGCCTTCGGGGCCGACTTGGCCTGGGCCTGCTTCTGGACCGGGTTACCGGTCTTCTTCGTCTGTTGGACCGCCTTGTCGGCCGTTCTCTTGGCCTCCTCGGCGGCCTTCTTCTGCGCTCTCTGCGCGGCCTCCTTCTTGGCCTTCTCGATGGCGAGGGTCTTCGCCTTCAAGGCTGCTTCCTCGGCGGCCTTGGCGGCCTTGAGGACGATCTCGGCGGCCTTCTTGGCGGCCCTGAACGCCATGACGGCGTCGATGGTGCGGTTGACCGCCTTCAGGACCGAAGGAATCTTGCCCAGCTTCGACCACGGAATGGCGCCGACGATGAGGCTGCCGCACGACCACAGGTCACCGCCGAAGCAGGCCATGGCGTCGTTGATGCCGATGAAGTCCTTCAGCGTCTCCCACGCGACCGAGAGGATGACCGAGGTCAGGGACTTGCCCTGCATGGCCTCCGCCTCCGCGACCTGCGCCGCCGACAGGCCCGCGCCCGCGAGGGCCGCGGCCCGCTCGGTAGCGGTCAGGCTGATCGACAGGCCGGTGGGGTCCGCGAAGGTCACCGGGTTGTTGTGCGCGTACGCGTACCCGTTGGACTGCATCGGGTCGTTCAGGTCCAGCACCGGGTCGGCGGACAGGAAGCGTCCGACCGACGGGTCGTACAGCCGGGCGCCCAGCGGCTGGAAGCCGGAGGCGTCGTCACGGTCCTTGCCCAGGAAACCCTTGTGGTTCTGGATGTTCTGGCCGGAGGTGTCGGCGCCGCGCTGGTTGCCGAAGGCGTCCTGCTTGCGCACCCGGACCGGCATGCCGCTGTAGAGGCCGACCTCCGCGTACGCGCTGCCCTGATGGTCGCCGGTCTGGGCGACCAGCATGTCCGCGCCCGTTCCGTTGGCGTAGCGCATGACCCCGCCGCCGGGGACGGCGTAGGTGCGGCTCGTCTGGACCAGGACGCCGCCCTGCTGGACGGTGACCTCGGACTCGTTCAGGCTCAGTGTGGCCTGCTTGCCCTTGATGGTCAGCAGACGGGAACCGTCGGGGCCGTAGATGTGACGGGTGTCGTTCTGCGGCAGCCACTGCTGCGCCGTGGAAGCGGCGTCGCAGGTGGCGAGCACGATCGGGGTCTGGTTCGCGGTGTTACCGCCCTGCACCGCGAGGCACAGGCCGGAGGCGACGTGGGTCAGCTGACCGGCCGCGTTCCGCTTGAGCTGCTGCGCGGTGGTGCCGTTGCACTTCTGCAGCTGCACCGCCGAGCCGGCCGTGTTGGCCGCCGGCTGGACGCACCAGGTGTCGTAGACCTCCAGGGTGCCGAGGTTGGCGTCCGCCTGGCCCGGGGCCGGGGCGAAGCGCCAGTTCTGCGCGACCGTGGTGTTGCAGCCGTACAGCTGGATCGCCTGGCCGGCCGCGGCCGTACCCAACCTCAGGTCGAGGCACTTCTGGGCGAGACCCACGTACGGGGTCTTGCCCCCGGTTCCCGCTCCGGTGATCCGGTCGACCTTGCCGTCGTAGGTCCAGGTCAGGTCCTGCTTGTCGCCGTTCTGGACCGAGGTGATCGACTTGGTGTCGCCGGTCAGTTCGTACAGGCGCGTGGCCTCGGCGGTGACCTGCGCACCCGCGGGGGTCTTGTAGGTCTTCGACACCTTGGTCAGCGTGTGCGGCTGGTCCTTGGCGGCGTTCTTGCCGTAGGCGTACGTCGTGACGGCGTTCTTGGTGGTGTCGCCGGTCAGGTCGTTCTCGGTCAGCTTGGTGCGGTTGCCGAGCAGGTCGTACTCGTACTCCTGCCAGTAGCCGGAGTTGTCCCTGCCGGCGGCCACGTTGAGCGAGCCGTCGGTGTTCTTCGGGGTGGAGCAGGCCGTCTGGTCCTTGGAGGTCCAGGCCGACTTGAGCTGACCCAGCGGGTCATAGGCGAAGCACTGGCGCTCCTCGATCCCGACGGACTTCTCCTGGATCGAGGTGACGTTGCCGGCCGGGTCGTAGGTGTACGCCCGGTTGGAGACCAGGTTGCCGCCGACCAGGGAGGCGTCGTTCTTCTCGCGGTAGACCGACTGCTCCTGGAGCGCGCCGCTGCCCTCGTCGAACGAGCTCTGCGTCCAGACCCGGTACGGCTGGGCGCCCAGGGTCGAGCGCAGCACCTGGCCGTACGCGGAGTAGGTGGTCTCGGCGCCGTACCAGTCCTTGCCGGACAGGGAGAGCGGCTTGCCGTCCTTGTTGTAGCGGACGACCACCTTCTCGGCGTCCAGCTTGCCGATGGCGGGAAGCTGCGCCTCTTCCACCGCGCCCGTGTCCGAGTAGGAGTACCCGTAGGTGTAGTCCTTCTTGAAGCCCCACGTGTCGACGATCGACTGCGGGAGGGACAGCGTGGTCGAGGTCGGCTGGTAGTCCTTGGTGTAGCCGTCGACCTTCTGCGTGTACGCCAGGCCGTCCGTGTAGCGGACCGCGGTGGCGGGCATGCCCTTGCCGCCCGGGACGGTGTCGTACGTGTAGTCGGCGAGAACGGTGCCGTTGGCGTCGTTCAGGCGCTGCTGCTTGGGCCGGGACAGCTCGTCGTAGCTGTTCCAGACCTTGGTGCCACGGGCGTTGGTGCTCGTCTGCGGCCGGCCGAGACCGTCGTACGTGTTGCGCGTGGTGCCCGAGTCCGGGTCGGTCGCCGTCTCCAGACGGCTACGACGGTCGTACGTCCAGGACCACGGGTGCGCCGTGTCGGCCGAGCTGGTGGCCTTCACCATCAGGCCGCGCGTGTCGTAGGCGTACGACATCGACGTGTAGCCCTTGGGAGCGGCGGGGTTGAACGTGTCCACGCGGGCCGTGCGGCCGAGCGCGTCGGTGAACAGCCGGTAGGACGAGGCGCCCTGCGGCTGGATGACCTTCGACCAGTCCTGGCCGTACTCGTACTTCGTCGCCCGGTCCTCGAACGCGACCGACTGGGACTCCCCGGTCGCCTCGTTCGTGACCTTCTTGAGGTACGGGGTCTCCTTGACCACGCGGCCGAGGCCGTCGTAGTCGTACCGCGTGATGTTCGGGATCGCGGTGTCGGCGAGCGGGGTGAAGAGCTCGCCGGGCTTGGCGTCCTTGGTCAGGTAGGCGTTGTTGGTCTGCCAGACCTCGCCGGAGCTGTTGTACAGGGTGTCCGTGACGAGGTAGCCGGCGTCGTTGTCGGCCTCCTCCAGCGACTGCCGCTCGCGGCCGAGGCCGTCGTACAGCGTCACCGAGGTCTCGACCCGGTCCTCGTAGCCACGCGTGTACGTGGTGACGAACGGAGGCTTTCGGGTCTTGACCGACGGGTCGTTCGGGTCGGTCTCCTCCGCGGGGATCGTGTAGACCGCGCGGAAGTCCGGCACAGCGCCCGCCGTCGGGGTGCGGCCCGGGGACCAGGCCTCGGCGAGACGGCCCAGCGGGTCGTACTTCGACTCGCTCACGTAGCCGTTGGGGTCGGTCGTCTTCAGCGTGACCGCGCGTCCGGGCTCCAGCTCGCGGGTCTGCTCGTGCAGGAGCGCGTTCTTCTCGGTCACCTTGAAGACCTGACCCGTGGGCGGGTCGTAGGTGATCGTGGCGGACTTCTGCTCGGGATCGGTCTGCCGGACCACGCGCCCGATGGCGTCGAAGCCGGTGGTGCCGTTGGTCTGGTAGCCGGTGCCGTCGCCGTTGAGGGACCAGGACTCGGTGGCCAGGCCACGGGTGGAGTCGGCGAGCGCGGTGCCGAAGGCCGTGCCGTCGTACGCCGTGCGGTTGGCGCTGGTCAGCGTCTTCAGATCGGCGAAGTTCGCGTTGGCACAGGTGCCCGGAGAGACGAGGACCTGCTTGGACAGACCGATGAGGTTCTTGCCCGTGTGGTGCAGGTACTCCAGCTTGGTGCAGGTCTCGTCGCCGGACTTGACCGTGTCGCCGAACGACTCGACCTGGGTCGGCAGTCCGTACGTCGGGTCGTAGGTCGTCAGGGTGCGGACCGAGCGCAGGGTGCGCGGGTCGTCCTCGTTGGTGCCCGAGGACTTGGTGTACGCGATCTCCTCGGGCACCGTGACGCGCCAGGCCCGCAGCGGCTCCAGGCCGTCGTCGCGGTCACGCCTGGCCAGCTCGGTGGCCTCGGGGATCTTGACGCCGCGGGTGAGCCAGTCGGTGTCGGCGTCGGTCGCGTTGGTGTAGGTGAGCTCCTCGGCGACGCGGCCGGCGAAGGGCTGCTTGTCCTTGGCGATCTCGGCGCCGGTGATGTCCTTCACGGACACCGTGTCGCCCATGCCGCGGAAGTAGCGGGTGACGGCCTTCGTCTGCTTGCTGCGGACCGCGGGGTCCTCGGTGCCGGTGAGCACCGTGGTCTGCTCGAAGCCCGCGAACTGCGAGTAGGTGCGGGTGGACTTCTTGGAGAACTCGCCGTCGGCGAACCTCCACGCCGGGTTCTTGTACTGGTACGCCGTCCTCGTCGGGTACGAGCCGGCGACGTTCGGCAGCTCTTCGATCGACTCGACCGCGTACTTGTGGAACCAGTCGATGTCCTCGAACTCCGGGTCAGGGTTCCAGTAGACCGGGTAGCAGAGGCGGCTGTTCGCCTTCAGGGCCGCCGTGTCGGTCTTGCCGGGCAGCGGGCCGGTGGCGCACTCGCCCTCGATGGGCTTGTACGTGACGACGGTCTCGCCGCCGTACTCGTTGATGACGCGCGCGATGCGCAGGCGCGAGAAGCCGGGGCGCTGCGGGTTGACCGCGAGGACACGGTTGGGCATGTCCTCGACGTTGGGCTCGAAGCGGACCGCGTTCAGGGTGACGCTCGCGTCGGTGGAGCCGTTGCGGGCGTAGCCGGTGCGGCTGATCGACTCCAGCCACAGGGCGGTGTTCGGGCCGGTCTTCAGCGAGGCGAAGGACTGCTTGAGCTGGTACTCGTCCACGACCTGGCGGGCCGTGGTGTCGGTGCGGCGCTGGGCCGAGGTCGTGATCTTGTCCAGGCGCTTGCGCGTCCAGAACGTCGGGCCGGCGTTCCAGCACTTCTTGCCGGACTCGCAACGGAGGTCTGCGGGGGTGTCGAACCAGGGCCGGTACTTGCCCGGGTCCTTCGACTTGAAGTTGTCCTCGGTGCAGGTCACACCGGCGACGTCGTAGCAGCGCTCCGCGACGGTGAAGCCGATGCGGGCCGGGGCCGTGGCGCTGAAGAGGGTGTCCTTGCGCTGGCCGTAGTAGATGTGCGACAGGTAGCCGTCACGGTCGTAGACGACCGGAGCCTTGAAGTTGAAGTTCTTGGCGTAGTAGTTCTGGTCCTTCTTCCACCACAGCGACATGGCGTTGCCGTGGATGTCCTCGACGTAGTCGAGGCCCCAGCGCCAGCCCTGCGTGCAGGAGGAGTTCTTCCAGTCCTCGGTGGTGGCGCCCTTGTAGCAGGGCTCGCCCGGGTGGTTGCCGTAGACCGGGACCGTGAGCACCGAGTCGGTGGTCGGGTCGTCGGCGGCGGTGCCGTTGTCGGACCAGCCCGGCAGCTTGTTCAGACCGAAGTGGTAGCGGATGCCGTCCTTCGTCGTGACGACCCAGTACTCACCGTCCTTCGCCCCGTTGCCCGTGGCCTGACCGGTGACGCGCTCGACCTTGGAGCCGTCGCCGTTCGCGGTGAACCACTTGCTCTTGGAGTCGTCCCAGACGAGCTCGGTGGTCATGCCGGCGAGGGAGAGCGTGGCGTTCTCCGAGCCCCAGCACAGGTCCGCGGTGCGGTGCGTCTTGTTGTTCGCACCGGCCTTCTTCGAGTCCTGGCGGCAGTTGACGTACGTACGCGTGATGGAGCCCGCGTTGTAGTCCCAGCCGTCGCCGATCCAGGAGGCCTGGTTGTTCGACGAGGACGTGCGGCCGTCCACCGACTGCGACGAGTACGACAGGTTCACCTTCGGCATCAGGCCGCCGGCGGTCTCCGGGGTCTGCACCTGGTAGCCGTACGTGAATGCGCCCGACGACGAACCGGCCGACCAGGAGCCCGCCGACAGCAGCGGCGAGGCCGTGAAGTCGCCCTGCGCCGAGGAGCCGGTGTCGAGCATGCCGACCGCGCTGCCGCCGGCCGCGTTCGCGACCGGCTGGACGCCGTCGCGGTACGAGGCCTTCGTCTGGGAGGAGGTGAAGCCCTCGCCCAGCAGGCTGGAGACGGGGATGGTGCCCGTGATGATGCTGCGGGTCTTGGCCTTGGGAGCAGCCTTCGAGTTCGTCGGCGCGTCCTTCGCGGGGACGACCTCCACCGACGAGCTCAGCCGCTTGAAGGCGCCGGAGTCGTCCTTGCCGGACATCGGGGTCGCCCCCGCGTCGTCCGCGCAGTCACCCGTGGTCGGGGACGAGTAGACGCACTCGGGCAGCAGCATCAGACCGAAGCGCTCGGCGGCCTGCGGCCCGTAAAGGTCCTTGAAGCCGCTCGTGTCGACGGTGAGCGCGACCTCGGCGGCCGGGTCGACCGTCGCCGGCGGCGTCACCTTCATGACCAGGCCGGAGACGCCCGCGTCCTGGGAGGTGGTCGTCGGCGCCAGACCGACGCTCCAGTCGCCCGCGAGCGCGGCCGGGTCGCCGCCCTCCGGTACGCCGATGGCGACCGGCAGGTTGTTCGTGACCGGCACGGTGTCACCCGGCGTGCTGGTCGGCGTGAGCGTCGCGTTGCCCGTACCCGAGGCCCAGGCAGCCGTGTCCTTCGCCTGGTACTGCGGGATCACGGCCTCGGCCGCGAGGGTCAGGTCCTTCTGCGCCGTGGCGTCGCCTTCGAGCTCGGTGCTCTTCGGGATGTCCGGGAGGTCGACCGAAGTGGTCTGCTCCTCGCGGTTCATGCCCGGGCCGGGGATGGCCAGCGCCTGCCCGCCCAGGCTCGTCACCGTCAAGGTGGACGACAACAGAAGGACGGTCGCCGTGCGGCTTCGCCGCCGGCGCCGTCGTTGTGACTCCGTCATGGCTGGGCGTCCTCGCCCCAGCCATGACAGCGGACCTGAAGCACGCATACGCGTCGACTCCCACCCAGCGCAAAGAGTTAGAAAAGGAACGGAGAATCCGGTGCGGAAACACCAAAGAGCGCACCTCGTCGGAGGTGCGCGCGTCGGCACTCTCCGTCATCGCCGTGGCGCATTCAAGATCACGCACGGTGACGTTGTGTGAATTCCAGTGAGGTCGCTCACGGTGTAGCTCCGGGTGTATGCCGCGCAAGGCCTGAATCGGACTAATCGTCAAAATGCGTAGTACTCAACCGAATTGGAGAGGATGTGCCGGGTGTATGCGGTCAATTCGGTCGTCACTATGGTGTGTTCATCCGAATGGGTAACGCCTTTATAAAGTTCTCATCTGTGGACCTGGGGGCCACCGCGTGTGATGGTTTGCCCCGCCCTTCTGCCCCTCGGTCCGCCGCACGGGGCTGTTTGTGCTGTCCCTGATCCGCCTGGTCCACACGGGAGTAGACCGCCGTGACCGCGCCGCCTCGTTATCTCAGCCCCTTCGTGCGCACGCGCACACGGCTGTCACTGACCCTCGGCCTCGTACTGGCCGCCCTCACCGCCGCGCTGCTGCCCTGGTGGCAGCCGCCCGGCACGGCCCCCGCCATGGCCGGCGGCGGTGCCGCCAAGGCCGAGCCCGCCTCGACCGGCCTCAAGGACGAGGCCACCGCGATGGCGCAGGCCCTTCGCACCCGCAAGCAGGTGTTGATCGACACCGCCACCACGGCCACCTCGCTCACCTGGGCGCTGCCCGACGGGCAGTTCCGTACGCGGATCACCGCCACGCCGACCCGGGCGAAGAACGCCGAGGGCGAGTGGGCCCCGATCGACAACCGGCTCAAGCGCTCCGTCAAGGCCCCCCGGGGTCTCGGCATCGCGCCCACGAACGCCGCCATCCCGCTGCGCTTCGCGAGCGGGAGCCCCGACAAGGGCCGTGCCGACCGTTCGTTCGTCCGCGCCGAGGTGCCGGGCGAGACGCTGCTGGCCGAGGTCGACCTGGCCGGGCACACCGTCGCGTACACCTGGCCGGGCGCGCTGCCCGAGCCGGTGCTCGACGGGCCGCGCGCCCTGTACTCCGAGGTGTTCCCCGGCGTCGACCTGCTGCTCGTCGCCCGTGAGGAGGGCGGCTTCGCCCAGGTCCTCGTCGTGAAGACGCCCCAGGCGGCCCAGCGGCCGGAGCTCAAGACCGTCTCGTACGGACTGCGTTCCGCGACCGCGACCTTCCGGCACGACCCCAAGGCCAGCCGGGTGCAGGTCCTCGACGGGACGGGCAAGGAGGTCGGCTCCATCCCGACCCCGTTCGCCTGGGACTCCAGCGGTCGCGACCCCGAGCTGCCCCAGGGCACCCCGAACCGCACCTCCACCGCCACCCCCGCCGACGTCCTGAAGCTCTCCGGCCTCACCGGCATCGAGCCCGGCGCCAAGGCCGCGCCGCTGCCGATCGAGCTGGCCGGCGAGAACACCGGGTCCGTCCGGCTCGGCCTCGGCGTCGCCGAGTCCGGCCTGCTCGCCCGCGAGGGCGTCAGGTACCCCGTCTTCGTCGACCCGCCGCTCAACGGCCCGTGGCAGGCCTGGACGGTCGCGTACAAGCCGTACCCGAACACCAGCTTCTTCAACGGAACCAACTTCTCCTCGGGCACCTCCGACGCCCGCGTGGGCCACGAGAGCGACACCGGCGGCACCGCCCGATCCTTCTGGCGCATGGGGTTCCCCACCGGCATCGCGGGCGCCAAGTGGAGCCGCGCCACCTTCAAGATCCTCAACAACCACTCGTGGTCCTGCACCAACCGCTCGTACCAGTTCTCCCTGACCGGGGCCATCTCCTCCGGCACGACCTGGAACGCGCAGCCGAGCTGGTCGACCGTGCAGGACACCAAGTCCTTCGCGCACGGCTGGTCCTCGACCTCCTGCCCGGACGACTACGAGTCCTTCTCCGTGATGGACGCGGTCCAGAAGGGCGCGACCGCCGGCTGGTCGAACATCACCTTCGGCATGAAGACGACCGCCGAGTCGGACACCCAGACCTGGCGCAAGTTCAAGGCCACCTCCGCGGTCCTGGAGGGTGACTACAACCGCGACCCGAAGGAGCCGACCAACGGCACCACCACCCCGGGCGGCGCCTGCGTGCCCGGCCCGGGCGCGGGGCTCACGATCGGCAGGACGAACGTCACCCTGAAGGTCACGGCCAAGGACGACGACAACAACCTGAAGCAGGTCCGCTTCCGCTTCTGGAAGACCGGCGGCACCGTGCCCGCCGGCTGGCTCGTCCCCGCCCCCGCGGCCGGCGGCACCGTCTCGTACACGGTCCCCGTCACCTTCCCGCTGGACGACAAGGCGACCTACTCCTGGGACGCGCAGGCCCAGGACTCGGCCGGTGCCGTGTCCAGCAACTTCCCGGCCGGCTCCGAGCCCTGCCGGATCACCATCGACGGCTCCGCCCCGCCGGCGCCGACCGTGGACGAGGACACCACCCCGTTCAAGCGGGCCACCTCCGACGGCGCCACCTGGGCGAGCGTGAAGTTCGGCCAGACCGGCTCCATCACCTTCTCCTCGCCCGGCGCGGCCAAGTTCCGCTACGGCTTCGAGGGCTTCTACGGCCCCGACGTGACCGCCGTCAACGGCTCCTACACCGTCCCGAACCTGACGCCGCCGCACGCCGGGCCGAACTGGCTGCACATCTTCGCCCTGGACGCGCTCGGCAACGTCAGCGCCCGCACCGACTACGCCACCTACGTCCCGCCGCGCGACGCCGGTGACGGTCCGGGCGACGTCGGCGGCGACGGCATCGCCGACCTGCTCGTCATCGACGCCAACGGCAACCTCATCTCGTACGCCGGCGGCCCCGGCGGCGAGCTGTACGGCGGCATGGCCGGCTCGTACACGAGCGACAACAAGCTCTACCCGTCCGGTCACTGGTACGACAAGACGACCGGCAAGGCCGCGCTGATCTCCCACTACCAGGACGTCTATCCCGGCGACGGCTCCACCGACGTCTTCGCCCGCACCCCGGACGGCGGCTTCTGGCTCTACCCCGGTGACGGCTACGGCACGTTCAACGTGGACCAGCGGATGAAGATCCGGCTGCCCGCCAACGCGCCCGCCCCGAAGGACTGGACGCAGATGAAGGCCGTCGGTGACATCACCGGCGACAAGCTGCAGGACGTGGTCGTGCGCGTCGGTTCGGCCTTCTGGTTCCTCACCGGCTACACCGGCGCCTCCTTCCAGACGGCCACGCTCATGGAGGGCACCGCCTGGGCCCGCCGGGAGATCGTCAACGTCGGCGACATCAACCTCGACGGCACCCCGGACATGCTCTGGCGCAGCCTGGACAGCGGCACCATCTACATCCGCCACGGCAAGCCGGGCCCGGTCGCGGGCAGCGTCGACCTCAACTCGCTGATGCTGTCGGCCAACTCCCTCAACGGCGACCAGTCGTACGGCACCAACTGGACCGAGGCCCACGTCACCGCGATCGTCGGCATCCCCGACGTCAACGGCGACCGGATCCCGGACCTCTGGGCCCGCTTCGAGGACGGGCAGATGCGCGTCTACTACCCGTCCCAGACGAACACCAACGGGGCCGTGAAGGTCGTCCTGTCGGTGGACTGGAACGCCATCAAGGCCTTCGGCTGATGCCGCAGCGCCCCTGAGGCGACCACAGGACCCGATGCCGCGCAGGAAGGGCCGTCCCGGAACGATCCGGGGCGGCCCTTCCGCCGTTCGTTCCTACGCGGTCCCGCCCTCCTCCGGCTGGATCCCCGCCAGCAGGTTGAACGCCCCCGTCAGCAGGTTGAGCGTCACCACCCCGACCACCTCCGCGATGATCCGGTCGCTCCACCCGTGCGCCCGCAGCTCCGCCACGTCCTCGTCGCCCAGGGCGCTCGGCTCGACGAGGACGCGCAGCGCGACGGCGATGAGCGCGGCCTCGCGGGCGTCCGTGGACGTGCCCTGGCGGGCCAGTTCGATGTCGCTCTCGGTCAGCCCGGCGGCCCGGGCGGCCGCCACGTGGGCTTCGCGGCAGGTGCCGCAGCCGATCCACTCCTGGACGGCGAGGGAGAGCTTCTCGCTCAGCGCCCGGGGGATCTTCACCCGCTTCATGGCCCGGGACAGGCTGAGGTAGCCCTCGATGAGCGCGGGGGAGTGGGCCATCGTCGACACCATCTCGCCGGCCGAGCCGTGGCGCTCGACGATGTCGGTCAGCAACTCCCGCGCCTTGCCCGTGGCCTGCTCGGGTTCGAGAGCGGTCAACCGCCGCGCCGTGCCTTCAGTTCGCACCTTGCCTCCTCGTCGACATACCCATGGGGGGTATAACGCGGAGGTGGTTCGGGGAGTTCCCCGCCGGGCGTTCTACGATCGGGGAATGATCAAAGGCGTCATGTTCGACTTCTCCGGCACCCTGCTGCGCGTCGAGTCCACCGCCCAGTGGCTGGACGCCGTCCTCTCCGAGGGGGGCGTACGGCTCTCCGGCGACGAGTTCGCCCACACCGTGGAGCGGCTGACCCGTTACGGGGCGCTGCCCGGCGGCCCGTCCCCGCAGGACGTGCCCGCCCGGCTGCGGAAGCTGTGGGGCGAGCGCGACCTCGACGCCGAGCGGCACCGCGCGGCGTACTCCGGCCTGATCCGGGCGGCCGGCGTCACCGAGCCGGAGCTGGTCCGGGCCCTCTACGACCGGCACATGGATCCCGAGGCCTGGAACCCGTACCCCGACACCGCGCGGACGCTCGGCGAGCTGAGCCGCGGCGGGGTGCTGGTCGCCGTCGTCAGCAACATCGGCTGGGACCTGCGGCCGGTGTTCCGCGCGCACGGCCTCGACGAGTGGGTCGACCTCTACGCGCTCTCCTACGAGGTCGGCGTCCAGAAGCCGGACCCCGGCATCTTCCGCTTCGCCTGCGACGGACTCGGGCTCGCCCCCGCCGAGACGCTGATGGTCGGCGACGACCGCACCGCCGACGGCGGCGCGCTCGCGCTCGGTGCCCGGGTGCACTTCGTCGACCACCTTCCCGTCGACCGCCGGCCCGACGGTCTGCGTCCGGTCTTCGGGCTCCTGGGTGACGCCGGCCGCGCCTGAGGGGAGCCGTGTTGACGGCCGGGTGGTGCGGGACGACCTGATGTTGCCTCAGGAGGCTTTGCCCGTGCGGGAGTTGCCTGGGCCTCGGGCGGGGGCGCGCTCCGGCGCACAACCCCTCGGTCAGCCCGCACGCTCGCCCGAAGGGGCGGGGGAGGTCGTCGAAAACACCGAACGGAGCGCAATCGCCCGATCGGTTCCTCTTCTCCTCCGCACGGAGTAGAAGGCCTTGTCGGGCCGTGTGCCGACGTGCGTCCCTATGTCCTGCCGCCAGCCGGAGCCGGGCATTCGCTCCGCGGTCCGCCGCGGCGTGAAAGGACGCGTCGCATGGGTGTCATCCAGGACCGGGCCGTGGCCCGGCTCGCCGATCCGGTCCTCCTCGGCGCGCTGCTCGAGCCCCGGGCCAGGTTCCTCGTCGAGCGCACCCACGAGCTGGAGTACGAGCGGATCGACTCGGTCGCGGCGCTGCGGGTGCGGAAGGTCGCGGCGCAGTGGCCGCTGTTCCCGCCCGACTCCCGCCGCGGCACCTGGAGTCAGGTCGTCCCGGCCACCACGCTGTCCGACTTCCGCTGGGACGGCGAGACCGCCGAGCCGGTCTGGATCGACGTCCTCGCCGAGCTGGAGATCGACGTCGTCGCCGAGACCGACCCGGGCGGCCTCGACTCCCTCGTGGTCAAGGCCGTCGACGCGTACGACACCCTCGACGAGTTCCGCGACCAGTTCCGCTTCCTGGACCTGGACGCGTTCATGCGCAGCCACGGCCTCGTCACCGTGGAGGACCTGCGCGAGTCCGGCGAGTACCTCCGCACCGAGGTGAAGCTGCGCCGGCCGCCGGTCTTCGACCCCGGACACCCCGCCAACCGCCGGACCGTCGCCGTGGACGCCGCCGTGGTCCTCGGGGCCGCCGACGACGTCGCGGGGGCGGTGCGGGCGGCCCGTCTGGTCGCCGCCGCGGCCCGCGACCGTCCGCTGCCGCCCGGTCCCTTCGGGGTGCGCGTCGCGCCGTACGCCCTCGTCGCCGCCTTCCCCGCCCCCGCGGCACAGCCGCCGCCCGCCGAGCCGGGGCTCACCCGGGCGCAGATCGAGGCGCTGCTGGAGGGGGCGGGCGTGGCGGCGGTGTTCCTGACCTGACCAGAGCAGCTCGGCTCGGTTCGGCTCGGATCTGAGCTGATCCAGCTCTCCGCGTCGCAGTCCGTCCGCGTCGCAGTCCGTCCCCGTTCCGGAAGGAAGCAGGTCCCATGTCCGAAAGTCCCGTCCGCTACGTCCGCGTCAAGACCGAGGGCGTCCCCTTCGCCCCCGCCGTCCGCGCGTACGGCAACGTCGGAATCATCGGCATCGCGAACCCACCGACCACCAACCCGCCCCTGGACTTCCTCGCACCCAACGTCCCCACCCTGTTCACCGACGTCAACGAGGCCCGCAGGATCGCCGCGGGCCCCCTCGGCGAGGCCATCGCGACGGCCCTCATCCAGGAGCCGGGCCCCAGCGAGGTCTGGGGCGTACGGATGGCCCAGGCGAACACCTACGACGACGCGCTCGCCAAGATGGGCACGGTCAACGTGCAGCTGGTCCTCTTCGCCGGCACCGCCCTGAGCCTCACCACCCCGACGGGCGGCCAGCCGACCCCGACCCCCGCCATCGCGAAGCTGGCCGAGCACGTCGTCGCCCCCGTCGCCGACGGCATGGAGCGCATCGGCGTCGCCATGCTCGCCAAGGGCGCCGCCGACCCCGCCGTCCTGGTCGGCAGTCTGGTCACCGAGCGCATGGTCTACGTGGCGCACAAGAGCGACGACGACGTCGCCGCGGCCGTCGCCGGCACCATCGCGGGCTACGAGCCGCACGTCTCCCTGCTCCTGAAGCGGGTCAAGGTGAAGTCGGATCCCTTCTCCGCCGCCGAGCTCATCAAACTCAACGGCTCCGAGTCCGCGGACACCGGCGGGCCGCAGGGCAAGGGGGTCAACTGGCTGGTCGACCCGCCGCTCATCCCCGGCTCCGGGGTCCATCTCGGCGAGGGCTACACCGGCAGTGCGGGCAGCCCGGGCACGAAGAAGTACATCGACATGGTCCGCACCGTCGACGACATCACCTTCCGGCTCAAGGCCCGCCTCATCGGCACCATCGGCAACCTCCGGATCAGCCGCTCCGGTCTGCGCGGACTCGTCGCCGAGATGGAGGCCGTCCTCGAACCCCTGCGCAGGGCCGAGGTCATCGAGGAGTACGAGATCGTCGTCCCCATCCTCGCCCTGCTCGACAAGCCGCAGCGCACCCCGCTGGAGGACCGGCTCGTCCAGGACGCGCAGACCGATCGGGCCGCCGAGGCGATGGTGCGGGTCGACTACGCGGGAGCGATCCACCGCATCAACATCACGCTCAAGTTCGACTGATCCGACCAAGGAGCCGTCCCCCATGTCCGACTGGAACACCCGGCTGGAAGTGAAACTCGCCGGCCGGACGATCTCGCCGATCACCAACTTCTCCCCGTCGTTCAACGTGCCCCACACGGTGATCCACAGCCTGGAGGCGGACGGCGTCGGCTATGTCCGCCAGCCCTTCACCTTCACCTTCACCCTGACCATCCCCGCCATCGCCTCGGCGGTCGCCGACCTCACCGAACTCGCGGTCAACGGCGGCGAGTTCGCCATCGCGGTGGCGGAGAAGAAGGGGACCGACTGGTCGTTCTCCTCGCTGAAGTTCAGCCGCTGCGTGGTCAGCGCCGCCCAGCCCAGCAACATCACCGTCGACGGCGTCCCCCAGGCCACCTTCACCTGCATGGCCCTCAACGTCGGCGTGGAGGAGTGACCGTGACGTCCTCCGAGACCGCCGACGACGGGTCCGTCCCGGCGACGCGCGCCGGCGACCGGGTCGAGCGCACCGGCATCGCCCTCGTGCACGAGGGCGAGTACATCGTGCCCGCCCCCGGCAGCGAGGCCGTGGTGGACCGCCGGAGCGACGCCGGCCAGGTCGTCCACTACCACTTCCCCGTGGAGGTGGAGGTGGTCGGCACCCTCCAGGACCACCACGTCCGACGGATCGCCGCGCACGTCTTCGAGGAACTCGACCGTGAACTCGGCAGCCGGGGGTAGCCCGTGGCGGACCAGGTGCTCGTCGGCACGATCCCCCTGCTGTACGTGCAGAGCATCACCATGACCGAGGGGTACCGGGTCGAACGGATCCTGGGCAGCCGGTTCTCCCAGGCCACCCAGCCGTCCACGAAGACCCTGACCGTCGAGGCGGTGCTGCTCGGCCCGGAGCGGTTCGCGACGAAGAAGGCCCTGGAGGTGCTCGCGCTCACCTCGCGGGCCCTGCTCTCCGCCGCGGGCCCGGCCCTCGCCGCCACCGGCATCCCCGTCGTCTGCGGGCTCACGCTCAGCCTCGACATGCAGATCACCGACCTCCGCTTCGCGCAGAGCGTGCAGAAGCGGGACGCCTTCGACCTCTCCATGACCCTCCAGTACGTGCCCCGCTCCAGCCTGAGCGCGCTGGCCGGCGAGATCGCCGACATGGCGCTCGCCGCCGGGAGCGCCGGCGTCCCCTCCGTACCCGCCCCCGGAGCCGTACCCCGCTCACCCGGCCCACCGCTCCTCTGAGCCCGGCGGCCCCGAGAACCGGCTGGCCCGGGAACCGGCCGGCCCGGAAAGCCCCCGCCCGACTCCGCCCAGCCCCGCCCGACTCCGCCCAGCCCATCCCAGCCCCGTCCCGAGAGGAGGCCCGATGCAGGCGCGTCTGCCCGTCGACGCCGACGAAGGCTTTCCGCAGTCCTTCCGGCTGCGCTTCGGCGAGCACGTCTACCGGATCGAGCTGTACGTCAACGCGGCCGAGCGGACGGTCGAGGAGGCGGCGGCCGCGGGCGGCGTCCTCGACCTGCTCGGCGGCGGCCCCTTCCTCGTGGTCGCCGTGGCCCGCGAGGAGCCCGGCGGACTCGTCCCGCTGCTGCGCCGCAAGGCCGTCCGCGACCTGCCCTGCCCGGCCGGCGGGCTCCGGCTCGTCTTCCGGGAGGCCCTCGTCGACGTCCGCAACCTCAACGGCACCGGCAGCTACGGCTCGAAGGTCCTCGCGGGGGTGTCCGCCGCATGAGCTTCGCCATCCGCTACAGCCTCACCCTCGCCGAGGAGCGGCCCACCGGCGGGCCCGCGGACCTCCTCGGGACCGTCGCCGAGGAGGCGGGCCCCCTCGCGGCCTTCGGCGGCCTCACCAGCCTGCCGCTGAACGTCTCCAACGACGTCCTCGGCGGCTCCCTCGTCCTCGACGCCGACATCACGGTCACCATGGGCGAAGGCGCCGTCGCCGGCACCTTCGAGGCCGTCCTGGTCAACCTGCCCGCCGAGACGGTCAGGACGCTGCGCGCCGCCCTCGCCCGCCGGCCGCTGTCGGCCACCGTCCGGCTCGGCTACTTCGACGACCGGAGCATCGGCCGGCACCCCGTCATGGCCGGCCGCGTCGTCAGACTCGCCTCCTGGGTCGCCGAGGACGGCCTCAGCCGGGTCCGGCTCACCGGCCAGGACGCCGGCGGCTACGCCCTGCGCATGACCTCCGCGAGCGTCCACCGGGCCGAGGCCGCCAGCGCCCTGGACTTCGCCCGGAAGGTCGTGAACGCCGCCGGGCTCACCCTCGCCAAGGACTCCGCGCTCGCCACCGAGCTCACCGACCACACCGTGCGCAACCCCACCGCCCTCGACGCGCTGCGCGAGCTCGCCCGCACCGCCGAGGCCCCCGTCGTCATCCGCGACCGGCTCGTCCTCGTCGGCCCCGCCGTCGGCGCCGACGACCCCGCCCCCGTCGCCTTCGACCCGGAGGTCAACCTCGTCTCGTACGGCGACACGCAGGGCGAGGAGACCCTCGTGGTGGCGCCCGGCGAGGAGCGCCCGCCGGTCCGCAACTCGGTGAACCTGACCGTCCTCGGCCACCCCGACCTGCGGGTCGGCCAGGTCGCCACGCTCCGCGGGATCGACGACGCCCCCGCCGGACCGCTGCGCGTCAACCGGCTCGTGCACCGCTTCGGCGTCCGCACCGGCTACGTGTGCGAGGTCCAGCTCGTCGCCGCGCGCGCCGGGGAGTTCGTCGAGGCCGTCGACGGGGTCCGGGCCGTCACCGACCGGCTGGACGCCGGCGCCGAACGCGCCCTGCTCGCCCGCCCCTCCGTCGACGTCGGCGAGGTCAGCGGCTACCGGCCGGACGGCCACCAGGTCTCCCTCCGCTACGGGCAGTCCCCGCCGCCCTCCATGAGCCTGCCCAGCGTCACCGGCCCGATCGGCGACGACGTCCTGCTCGACAAACCCGTCGCCGCGCCCTTCGCCTTCGGACCCTGCGGCCTCATGACCCCCGTCTACCCAGGCATGCGGGCCCTGCTCGCCCACAACCGCAACCTCGTCAACGACGCCGCCGTCGTCGGCTGGCTCTGGCCGCGCACCCCCGGCGCCCGGGCGCCCGCGCCCGAACCCGGCGACTACTGGCTCGCCCTGCCCACCGGCACCGGCTCCGACGGCATCCCCACCGGCCCCGGGGTCAACGACCTCACCGACGCCAAGGGCGGCCGGGTCATCCAGGCCCGCGGCCTGCACATCCTCGTCGGCACGCCGAAGCTCCCGCAGGTCGGCACGCGCCCCACCCCGCCCGACGACGACTCGGTCACCATCGAGCACCACACCGGCACCACCATCGAGATCGACCCGGAGGGCGCCGTCACCGTCCGCACGAAGGGAAGCGGCATTAAGTTGACCAACGGGACCGTGAGCCTGTCCCTCGACGGCGCCTCGGTCCAGGTGACGTGATGCCCGAAGTCCTCACCACCGCCTCCGTCCTCACCTGCGCCCACGGCGCCACCCTCCGGACCACCGCCTCGCAGAGCGCCCTCACCGTCGACGGCGCCCCCGCCCTGCTCGTCACCGACCTGCTCGCCGCCACCGTCCCCGCCTGCCCCAACACCGACGCGAGCAAGGGGCAGGCGCCCTGCGTGAAGGTCACCGCGGTCAGCGAAGGGGCCAGCCGCCTGCTGAAGGTCAGCGGCACCCCCGTCGCCCTCGCCACCGCGAAGGGCACCACCCAGGCCGTCCCCGTCCTCCCCACCGCCTGGCGGGTCGAGGACCCGGGCCAGACCCTGCTCCGTACGGACTGAGGAGCCGCAAGCCCATGCCACCCCAAGCGCCGCTCGAACCCCTCGGCCACAGCCTGCTCCTCGACGACGGCGACCTCGTCGTCCGCGGCGGCGGACTCGCCGAGGTCCGCGGCCTCGCCAACCTCGTCCAGGCCCTGACCCTGCGCCTGCTCACCCCGTACGGCAGCGACCGCTGCGACCACCGCTACGGGCTCAGCGCGGGAGCCGCCTTCACCCATCCCGGCGGTTCCCGCGTCCTCAAGGACCTGCTGCGCCTGGAGATCGTCCGCACCCTGGCCGCCGACCCACGGGTACGGGAGGTCGCCGAGGTCACGTTCACCGAGGACCCCGCCGTGCGGGTGCTCACCGTCCGGGTCCTCGTCGAGGCCCTCGACGGCCGGACCACCGCCCTGACCGCCGAAGTGGAGGCGTGAACCATGGCGTACGGCGTGACCCCCGACGGCTTCGTCCTCAAGGGCCTCGACGTGATCCTCGCCGAGAGCAAGGCCCGCACCCGGGCCGCCCTCGGCGCCGACGTCGACCTGTCGCCCACCAGCCCCCTCGGCAAGATCCTGGAAGTGGTCGCCCAGGAGGACGCCGAACTGTGGAAGCGGATGGAGGCCCTCTACTACGGGCAGTTCACCGCCACGGCCGACGGCGCCGCCCTCGAACTCCTCGGCGACGACGCCGGACTCGCCCGCCACCCCGCCCGCCGCGCCGGCACCGTCGCGCTCACCCTCACCGGCGGCGTCCCCGGCCGGACCTACGTGGTGCCCTCGGCGACCGTCCTCCTCGGCGCCGGCGACCCCGCCCGGGCCTTCGCCACCACCGCCCCCGTCGAACTGACCGCCACCGCCCCCGCCCGTACCGTACGGGTCCTCGCCGTCGACCCCGGGGAGGACCCGGTCGCCCCCGGGACCGTCGACGACGTGCACCCGGCGCACCGCGCCCAGTACCTCGCCGACTGGCCGCCCGCCGCCCTCGTCGTCACCAACCCGGCCCCCTTCGACGAGCTGGTCCCCGAGGACGACGACGCCTACCGGGCCCGGATCATCGCCCTCCCGCGCGCCCTGTGGACCGTGGAGAGCGTCCGGCAGGCCGCCCTCGGCGTGCCCGACGTCATCGACGCCCGCGTCAGCGACCCGCTCGGCGGCATCGACGTCTCCCAGGCCTACTTCGGCGGCTTCGACTTCGGCGGCCGCACCTTCAGCGACGAACGCCGGGTCGGCGAGCCCTACTTCGCCGAGGTCGCCGTCGCCCACCGCGGCCTGCGCCCCTGGCGCACCCTGGCCGCCCCCGGCTCCGTCACCGGCGTGTACGAGCTCGTGGAGGCGGCCGTGGAACGGGTCCGGCCCATCGGCGTCCACGTGAACATCGCCGAGGCCGACCACATCGACGTCGCCGTCCGCGCCGAGATCGTCCTCGCCCCCGGCTTCGACGGCCCCACCGTCATCGGCCGCATCCGGGCCCGCCTCACCGCCGACATCGGCCGGCTCCGGCTCGGCGACGACGTCCTCTACGCCCGCGTGATGTGCGCCCTCGCCGACCAGCCGGGCGTCGACGACGTCCGCAGGCTCCATCTGCGGCGCTGCCCGCCCGCCTTCGGCCGCTTCGGCTTCGGCGGCGTCCTCTACCAGCTCGGCACCGTCGAGGCCGCCGTCGGCGAGTCCCTCGCCATGGGGCCCACCGAGATGGCCGTCTTCGCCGCCGACCCCGCCCTCAGCAGCATCGAGGTGGTCGGCCGATGAGCAGCGCCTCCCCTCAGGCCGTCCCGGCCCTCGCGCCCGACCCGCCCCGGCTCGCCGCCGCCGACATGGCCGCCCGGCTCACCGCGCCCTTCGCCCGCGGCGCCGACCGGCTGCCGCTGGTCATCCGGGGCACCGCCGTCGCCCCGTACGACTTCGATCTGCACACCGCCCGGTTCGGCGTCACCCCCCGGCCGCTCTACATCCTCCAGGCCCGCCGGGACGTCCCCGCCGGGACCACCGTCACCTTCGGCGTACGCGGCGGCCCGGCGCTGTCGCTGCCGCTGCCCCGACGGGCTCACCGAGGGCACCTCCGTCCCGCTGCCCGACGGCACCGGCATCCTCACCGGCATCCAGTCCGGCCTCGCCGGACCCCAGGAGGACCGGTGGCTGCTCACCGCCCTCCTCGGCACCATGGGCCGGCTGCTGTGGGCCGTCGGCTGGGAACGCGACCACCTGCGCCGCCAGCTCACCCGCACCGTCGCCCAGCGCTCCCCCGCCCAGGCCTTCGGCGTCCACCTCGACCGCAACGGCGCGGGCCTCGGCGTCGTCCGCGCCCCCGCCGAGACCGACGACGCCTACCGGCGCCGCCTGACCGTCGCCCGCCGCTGGACCCTGCCCACCCCCGCGGGCCTCCTCGCCGCCGTCAACGACGCCGTCGGCCCCGTCGACGGCGTCGCCGATCCGCTCGTCCTCGACGACACCGACGCCGAACTCCGGCGCGGCCTGCTGCCGTTGCGGGTCGCCCCCCTCGACCTCCCGCCCGGACAGAGCGTCGACCTCCTCGGCACCCTCGGCACCGACCTGCCCCGGCTCCCCGTCGACGAGGTCTTCCACCCCGGCCTCCTGGTCACCCTGTCCCCCTTCGCCGCCATCCACCGGCCCCTCCCCGGCACCCCCGAACCCCTCCTCGTCCAGAACGTCGTCGCCGCCGCCATCGGCCGGCTCAACCTGTTCGCCTCGCTGTCCGTCGTGCACGCCGGGTACGACCCGAGGGCCACCGACGCCCGCGCCACCGGCCGCGCCGTCCTCCTCAGCCACGACACCATCCCCAGCGCACGGCTCGCCGCCCTCGCCCACTGGTCCGGATTCGACCTGGTCACCCACCGCCCGGACGGACTCGTCCACGCCGAGTGCGCCCCCGGCGAACTCCTCGGCATGGAGACCAGGGACGGCACCGTCGACGTCGACGCGACCCTCACCCTCTCCGTCCGGCCCCTCACACCGCCGCCCGGCTCCCTCGTCCGCTGGTACGTGCTGCGCTGCGGCGCGGGCCGCGGCGAACTCGTCGGACCCACCGAGGGCAACTCCGTCGTCCTCCGCGGCCAGGCCGCCGGCCGTCTCGTCGTCGTCGCCGAACTCCGCCTCGCCGACCTCACGGCCTCCGCCACCCGGGAGATCGTCATCCGTCCCGTCACCGTCGCCGACAACACCGCGATCGGCGCCGACGGCACCCTCGACCCGGCCCCGCCACCGCCCATGCCGCCCGGCGAGGGCCTCCACCCCGCCTTCCTCGTACGCCACGACGACCCCGCCCACGCCGAGTACGGGACCGACGCCGAGACCCACCGGATGCGCCGCGAGCTCGCCGAGCACCTCGACGCGCTGATCGCCCTCGTGCCTCCGGGCACCACCGGCAAGCTGGCCGTCCGCAGGGACCTGAGCGCGACGGCCGGCCCCCTCGCCAAGGAGGCCCGCGAACTGCGCCTCAGCCACCCGGGCCTGCCGCCCGGCACCCTCGGCGCACTCGCCCACCGGGCCGGCTTCAGCCACGTCCGCGTCGCCGGGGGAGTCGTCACGGTCGCCCAGGAGCACCAGGACCCGGTCAGGGTCACCGCCCCCGGCCTCTTCCGCGACGTCCTGCCGATCGGCACCACCGTGCCGCTGACCGTGACCCCCTCGCCCGCCGAGATCGGCGCCGCCGGAGTCCTCGGCTGGTCCACCGGCGACGGCGCCGCCGCCCTCCGGACCACCGCCCCCGGCACGATGTCCGTACGCGGCGAACACGGCGGCCCCGCCTGGGTGCAGGCCTCCTACCGGACGGGCGACAAGTCCGGCGCCTACCAGTTCACGGTCCGGCTCCGCCCCGAACTCGCCGGCCACACCCTGCCGCCCGCCACCCGCTCCCTGATCGTCCAGCTCCTCGACGACCTGCGCCCCCTCGGCGTCGAGGTCGTCACCCGTCTCCTGCCCGGAGGGAACCCGTGACCGACATCGTCTTCAACCCGACCTTCAAACACGTGGCGTGGGTGGACAACCGCGACCGCGTGGCGGCGAGCGGGCAGAACGGCTTCAACGTGCGCTTCGACTCGATCCAGCGGGACCTGGAGGCGCTGTCGTCGGTGGTGCGGCAGGTCGACGTGGGGCTGAAGGCGGCGGGTCAGCGGCCGACGGTGGAGCGGAAGCTGACGCTGGCGCCCGCCTTCACTCCGCTGTCGCCGGCGAAGGCGTGGGTCCTGGACCGCAACGGCGTCGCGGCCCGGACGTCCTCGCTCGACGCCTCCGCCCAAGGGCTCCTGGCCGTGACCCCGCCCGACGGGGGCAGGCTGGGCAAGCTCCGTGCCACCGGCGTCAACAGCGGCAACGCCTCCCTGACCATCGCCCTCTACCGGGCCCCGCTCGCCGACGCCGCCAACCGCGAAGTGCTCGCCCAGCTCGACTGCACCGGCGCCTTCGGCGATGCCCGGGACGTGGCACAGGACAAGAACCGGGTCGACATGTCCGTCTACCGCTACTTCATCACGGCGGCGCTCAGCTCCGCGACCGACAGCGACACCATCTTCGTCTCCAGCGTCCAGCTGTCCTACTTCACCGAGTGAACGGAGTCCCCGTGCCCGGCAACCTCTTCCTCCCCATCGACATCGACCGGGGCGCCAACAGCATCGACGACGGACAGCGCCCCTGGGCCCACGAGGACGTCCACCCCTGGTACAACAACGCCGGCATCCTGCTCCACCTCGTCGAACCGGACCCCACGGGCGAACTGCCGCAGGACGGCTACCAGACCCGGGTGGGAGCGGACACCACCGTCAAGGTCACCGTGAAGAACAAGGGCTCCCAGCCCATGAACGGCGTCGAAGTCCAGGCGTGGGTGTTCCCGCCCGGCATCGGCGTCATGAGACCCGGTCTGGCGATCAGGAGTTTCGTGAGCGACGGCGCGGCCGTCGTCCCGGCGGGCGGCGTGACCCAGTTCACCCTGGTCCAGAACTGGAAACCCGACCAGACCGAGTTGGACAGGTCGAGCGACGGGCACGTGTGCCTCGTCGCCAACTGCTTCCAGAACGACACCGTGCAGAACCCGGAGGGCCATCTGGCGCCCCTGGACGGTGACCACTCCGACCTGCACCCTGACACGAACCAGCATCAGGGACAGCTCAACATCATGCTCCTTCCGGCTCCCAGGGTGACCCGCAAACTGCCCAAGAAGGTGCCGACGACGACCTACCCGCCGCCGGGAGGGGAACAGGCCTTCACGGTCAGCGCCGCGCACGTGACGACGAAGCCGAGCAGCGTCCAGCTCTCCGTCCTCGCCAAGCATCCCGGCGTCGTGGCCACGGAGGCCGGCCTCGCCCGCGGCGAGCTGAGCCTGACGACCTCGAACGGGCCCGTGCCCATCACCGTCGGCACCGAGCCGCCCGGCTTCGAGCTGACTCCGGGCCTCGTCCCCGGGCTCGACACCCGCTTCCGCTTCGACGTGGACCGGCCCGACCGGGTCGAGACCGATCTCGCCGTCCAGCTTCCCGACGACCCGGAGGTCGGCAGCCTGCACACCTTCGACCTGGGTCTCTTCGACGAGCGGGGCGGACTCGTCGGCTCCGGCCTCCGCGTCATGATCCTGGTCACCGAGTAGCCGAGGCCGCCCCCTTGGAGATCCACGTCCACGTCCCGGTGAGGATCACCCTCACCGGCGAGCCCGGCCCCGACGAACTCGCCGCGCTCACCCGGCGGCTCACCGCGCTCGTCGCCGGGCGGCTCGCCCGGGCCGAGCGGGAGCTCGGGCGCGGGCGGCGGGCGCCGGCGTGGGCGGCGGGCGGGGGCCCGGCCCGGGAGGTGCACGAGCCGGGGCGGGACGTGGACGGGGGGTACGCCGTGCCCTCGTACGGGGCCGGCGGGCGCCCCGCCACGGTGCCGGTGCGCGGCAAGGAGCCCTGGACCGTCGTCGGCACCGCGAAGGCGCGCATCGAGGTCGGATGGTTCCTCCGGTACGTGGAGGAGGTGCTGGGGCAGTCGTTCCCGGAGGCCGTGCTGTACCGCTCGCTCGCCGGCACGGTCCGTGACGTGGACGTCTGGCTGGTGCGGCTCCACAAGGCCTACGTCCCCCGCACCTTGGGGGAGGAGCTGGTGGTCGGGAGCTCCGCCCGGGAGAAGGGCGGGCGGACCGTGCCCGCCTGGGCGGTCGCCGGTTCGGCCGCCTCCCTGCACCGCCTCACCGCGGCCGACGAGAGCGGGACCGTCGCCGCCCGGATCCCGCGCGTGCCCCCGCAGCACGTCGTCTTCACGTCCATGCGGCTGCCGCGCGTCGACATCGGCGACGCCGCCGTGCTCGGTCCCGGCCGCAAGGTCCGCATGACCGTGCGCGACGCCGGCTTCTGCGTCGACCCGTTCGCGTTCGAGTGGGCCACCGGTCTCCCCTGGAACCGGTACGCCGAGGAGTACGCCTCCGAGACCGTCCCCGTCCGGTTCCAGCCCGCCGTGCTGCGCCCCGCCTCGAACCCGGTGCGCACCCCGGCCGGCATCGAGCGGGACGCCCTCTTCCTGCTGCTCGACCGGTACGTGGGCGACCACACGGAGCGCCGCGCACCGGCCGCCCGGCTCCTCGTCGCCGAAGGGGACGCCTTTCCCGGGGTGCCCGAAGCGGCGCTGCGGGACCTCGAATGGCCCGGGGAGCCCGGGGAGCGGGTGCTCTACTGCCGGGCCTCGCTCGACCTCTCCCCGGAGGCCCTCGACGCCGCGTACTTCCGGCCCACGGCCCGGCGACTGGCCGCCGGCCTCGTCCCGCTGATCGGCGACCACGGCTTCGGCAACGCCCTCGCCGCACTGCTCGACGAGACCGAGCGGTACCCGCACGGACGGGCCGGCGGCCTCTTCGGTTACGTGCTGGAGAGCATCGAACGGCACGGCAGGCTGGCGGAGTTCTTCGACGCCGTCGACGACACCCAGCGGTTCGCCCTGCGGCTGCACCTGCTCCAGCGGTGCGAGTCCACCCCGTACGCGGGGCACGAGCGGGTCCGCGCCCTGCGCGCCGCCCTCGCCCGGGAGCGCGAGGCCACCACCGCCCACGCCTACACGGTCGGCGGCATCGGACAGGGGGCGGTGCGGCTCGACCGGCGGCCGGACGGCAACGTGCTCGCCGGAGACCTCCTGGGCGGAGTCGACCTCCTCTACGAGAAGAGCACCACCGTCATGCGCCCCAAGCCGGGCAGGGCAGAGGCGCTGCGCGCCGAACTCCTCGCCCAGGGGAAGTCGATGGTCGAGGAGATCCTTTCCGGGCAGGATCAACACGTCTACGAAGAGGGGGAGTTCGCCGAGACGGTCGTCGCCCGGGCCGTGCGCGGCGTCCGGCTGGGGCCCGAGGACTTCGAGGAGGTCGAGGTCGAGCTGGGCATCCGGCTCCTGGAGGTGCTCGCCACCCAGGAACAGGGACTGCCCTCGTACGCGGTGCGGTTCGAGATCGTGTCGCGCGTCGCAGGGCGCGGCGCGCCGTGGGGGCGGGCCGCGGGGCCCGTGCTCGAACCGGTCGGCGCGTTCGAGGCGCGGCTGGTCGAGTGGCGGCTCGGCCGGGCCGGGGAGGCCTACCGGCTGGCCGGCTTCGCCGTGATCGCCGTCGGCGGCCTCGCCCTCGCCTGGGAGGCGGGCGTCGTCGCCTCCCTCGTGCACCTGGGGCGCGGGGCCGGGAGCTCCCTCCTCCGGCTGGGCGGCGGACCGGGCGCGGTGCGCCTCTGGGTCGGGGCCTCCGAGGCCTTCCATCTGGTCAAGGTCATCCTCCACGAGGAGGAGGCCACCCTCGAAGGCTTCGTCACGGCCGCCGTCGACGGCTACCTCGCCCTCGTCGGCTACCGGATCGGCAGCGGGCTCGGCGGTCTGGTCGCGGGCCGGATCGGCACCACCCTGCTGCGCGCCCGGATCGCCTCCTGGCTCGCGGGCAAGCTCGTCACCGGTGCGGTGGGCGGCGGCGCCGCGGCCGCCCTGACCACCTTCGCCCATGACGTCGTCGCCGCGCGGTGGTCGGGCATCGACACCTACGTGCGGACGATGGAGTTCGGCGCGGTCGTCGGCGTCGTCGGCGCCTTCACCGTCGAGCCGCTCCTGCACGGACTCCTCACCCGGGCCGGGCCCACCCTGGTCAAGGCCGCCCTGCTGACCCGCCTGCTGAGCGGCGAGGGCGTCACGGCCGAACGCTGGGCCGAGGCCATGGCCCTGACCCGGCGGCGGATGGAACAGACCCTGTCCCAGAGCCTCCCGGCGGCGGAGGCCAGGACCTGGGCCCGGGCGCTCGGCGAGCGCGTGGACGAGGCGGCGGAAGGGCTCGCCCACGCGCAGGCGCGGCCGCGCGGCACCGCCTCGCGCGTCCCCGCGCGCATCGAGCCCGCGCACGAGACCCCCGCCCGGGCGCCCGCCTCGGCGCCCTCACCCGCTCCCGCGCCCTCACCCGCTCCCGCGCCTGCGCCCGCGCCCGTGCCGGTCTCCGCCGCGGCCGTCGCCGCGGCGGCCCGGCCCGGACCGGCCTCCGCGTGGCCGAGCTGGGCGCGGCTGAAGCAGGCCTCGCTGACCGACCGCGAAGCCGCCCTGGACCGGCAGTGGTACGAGCGGGCGCGCCCCGAGACGCTGCGCGCCCGCGAGGCCCACGACCCGGTGGCCAAGGAGTTCCTGGACGAGCAGTGGGGCGGCCCCAAGCGCCCGTACCAGCCCGAGCGGCCCACCGACCCCGCCGTACAGCAGCGACTGCGCCAGGACCTGGCGGCGGCCCGTGCCGCCGTCGAGGCCGAGCGGCGGCGCCTGGAGGAGGCCGGGCTGCGCGCACCGTCCTCCCGCGAGCCCGCCGGGTTCGAGGAGCGCTCCACCCCGGCCGGCGAGCAGGAGGTGCCGCCCACCGCGAAGGCCGCCGCCGGGTACGAGGGCACGGTCGCCGTCGCCCGCTCCGACATCCCCGCCCTCGCCGGAGAGCTGTTCACCGGCGGCTCGCCGCGCGCCCTGGGCTCGTACGACCCCGCTCACGCCATCCGGCCGCCGGACGACGTGGTCGTCCCGCAGGCCCACGGCCATGCCGAGCAGGACCTCGGCCAGCAGCTGGACGCCCGCCTCGCCCGCCTGACCGAGGCCGAACGGGCCGCCGCGCGCGGCCACACCGTCTCCATCCGGGTCGACCAGGAGGTCTGCTCCGTCTGCGCCGCCGCCCTCGGCGGCGGGCCGCGCGCCGGGGTGCTCTCCCGGCTCAGCGCCCGCCACCCCGAGCTCGTCTTCGAGGTCACCGCCGACGACGTCAGCACCGTCTACCGCATCGTCGGCGGAAGGAGGGTGCGGTGAACACCGGCCGTCCCGAGCGCCGTTTCCACCTGCCCGAGGCCGTCGTCCGGCCCGAGGGGCTGCCGGCGGACACCGCCCGGCTGCTGGAGGCCGCCGTCCGCCAGGCCCTCGCGGACGCCGTCCGGGCAGCCGGCGGGCAGCCCTCGGACCCGCCCGCGGCGGCGGCTCACGACGCGGCCCGCACCGGGGCGGAGGAGCCGTCCGAGGACGGCTACCGGGTGCCCGGTTACGACGCCGCGGGCCGCCCGGTCACCGTGCGGCTGCGCCGCGCCCCCCCGGTGGGGTGCGCCGGGCCCCGCGGGCGGGCTCGGCCTCGGGCCGGGCGCCGGGACCCGCGGGCGCAACCTGGGCGGTGGCGCCCGGACCGGGCCGGAGCTCCCGAGCGCCACCGCGGCGGCTCCCGTGCCCGCACGGCCCTGGACGCCCGAACGGCTCGCGGCCCTGCGGACCCGCATGGGGCCCGAGTACGGGAACGCGCGGCTCGGCAGGATCGACGCCGACACCCTCGTGATCGGCTCGACCGGAATCCGGCTCCTCCCGGGGCTCGGCGGCACCGACGGGGAGCGGACGGTCGCCGCCCGGCTCGGCCCCGGGGCCTTCTACCTCGAACCCGTCGCGCACGACCGGGTCGGCCTGGCCGCCCTGACGGACCTCGGCGGCGGCTACATCGTGCACCGCGTCACCCCCGACGGGCGCCGCCACGACGCCGTCCTCCGCCTCGTCACCCGGGGCACCGCCCCCGTGCCGGCCGGCATCCTCGCGTACACCGGCGATCTCACGACGATCCGCGAGGTCAGGATCGTCGGCCGCCGTCCCGGCGACTTCCGGACGGCCGCCGCGCTGATCGCCGCCGACGTCGACCGCGGCCTTTCCGGCGCGCCCGCATCGGTCGTGGCCGCGACCATGAAGGACCACCTCAAGGGCCTGGACGACGTCGAACTCAGGGCCTGCCTGGAGGAGTTGCGCAGGCGCGGCAAGCTGGGGAAGACCCTCGCCCTGGTCCAGGTACGGGCGTTCCGCACCTACCTGCGGGAGCGCGGGGTGCCCTGGACCTACATCTACGCCAACTGGGAACCCAGCGCGACCGACGGCACCCAGCTGTTCGCCGGGATCCTGTGGGGCGTGGGCGAGTTCGAGTACCAGGCCCTGGAGCTCCTCGGCACGCTCGTCGGCTCGGTCTTCGACGCGCGGCTCGCCGAGGAGCGCAACCTGCTGTGGGCCGCGCTCGTCACGGCCGTCACGCATCCGGTGGTCACCGCGCAGGAGGGTGCGAGGCAGCTGGTCGAGGCCTTCGAGGAGAAGCTGGAACAACTCGAGTTCTTCGACGCCGGGCGCATCATCGGGCAGATCGTCATGTCCCTGATCGCCTTGGCCGAGGCGGTGAAGTCCCTGCCCGGGATCGGCAAGGGCGCAGCCCGCGCGGTGGTCGCCTTCAACCGCGTCGGCGTGGCCGCCCTGGACCGGATCGGCGTGCGGCTGCTCGACGTGTACCGCCTCCTGCTCTCCGAGCGGCCCCTGAGGATCACCACGACAGGGGTGCTGCTCAGCATCGGCGAGGGCGACGAGATCCTCGCCGCCGGGGCCAAGGCCAAGGGCACCTCCGTGATCTCCAAAGCCGAGGCCGTGAAGGCGGTCGTGGAGGCGGGGGAGAAGGAAGCCGAGCGCTTCTTCACCCCGGCGGAGGTCGAGGATCTGCTCAAGGCCCTCGACGAGGCGGAGCGCAGGAACCCCGCGACGCCGCACGCGGGCGCGCCCGCGGCGGCCGCCGTGCTCACCGTGGACGTGCTGGAGGAGCTGGTCGCCCAGGCGATGGCCGAGGTCGGGTCCGGCATCCCCTCGTTCTCCGTCCGCGGCACCAAACTGCACTCCGCCTTCTCCCGCCTGGTCCGCAAGCGCTTCCCGAACAGCGGCCTGACCGTTCTCAGCGAGACCAGACTGCGCAGGATCGCCAAGCTGCCCGCCTCGGTCCTCGACATGCCGATCGAGACCTATGTGAAGTCCACGCCCGGCCTGGCCGAGCTGGAACAGCAGCTCAGGCCCCTGTTCACCGGTGAGTCCGGCCCACGCCGGATCGGCGGCCTGCGCCCCGACCTCGTCGTGCGGGCCCCCGGACGCATCGTCGTCTTCGACCTGACCGGCACCCAGCACATCGAGCACTTCGCGAAGAACATGTTGTACACCCACGTGCTGCGCGAGGCCGGCGAGGCGGCCTTCGTGGGAGAGACGTACTGGCGTCACTTCGACATGACCGCCGCCGAGTTCGCGGAGAGGTACGCGAAACAGATCGCGGCGCACGAGAGCCGGCTCGCGGAGGCGCGGCGCAGGCTCGCGGAGCGGTTCGGCAAGCCGCCGCCCACCGGGCCCGTCACACCCAATTGACCTTCGCCTGCGCGAGCAGCGGATCGTCCACCATCTCCCACAGGGGTACGGCCACGTTGCCGATCCGGTAGCGGCCGCCGAAGTGGAGGCCGAGGACGCGGTGGTCGGTGAGGTCGAAGACCGGGGAGCCGCTGTTGCCGCCCAGGGTCGAGCAGTCGTGCTTCATCACCCGGCCGCCGGGCGCGAACTCCGTCGTCATGCCCGGCTGGAGGCGCTTCACGTTGTAGATGTCCATGAAGATCCGGCGCATCGACTCCGGCTCGTTGCGGCGCCCGTCCCACGCGGGGTAGCCGATGACGTACACGGGCCGGCCCGGCACGCTCGCCGGGGCGTCCGCCGCGACCGCCAGCGGGGTCGGCAGCTGCTCGCCGTCGTGCGGGGCGATCCGCAGCAGCGCCATGTCGACCTCGGGGTGGATGCCGATCACCTCGGTGATCTCGTACGGGAGGGAGTCCGCGACCGGCACCGGGCCCGGGGCCTGGTGGGCGGGCAGCTCCTCGCCGGGGTCGACCCGGGCCGACATGCCGTCCCGGAAGGTCCAGCCGGTGCCTTCGGCCCGGCTGAACTCGGCGGCCACGTGCCGGTTGGTCATCACCGCGTCGGGTCCCACCAGGAAGGCCGTGCCAATCCAGTCGAGGCTCGGGTGCCCGGTGACCTCGACCCGGCCGACCCGGGCGATGGACTCGTGGATCGCCGTCCGGCTCGCGTCGAGCACCGCCCAGTCGCCCGGCTGGGAGGCGAAGTCCTGCCCCTGCACCAGGATCGCGGGGCGGCCCTCCAGGAGGACGATCGCCTCCACGCCGAAGTACTCGTCGTCGTCGACCTCGTCGGCCCGGTCGTCGGCCAGCTTCTCCAGACCGGAGACGCCCGCCTCCAGCACCCGGGCCCGCTCCTCCTGGGCGAACCTCCCGATCTGGGAGGCGGAGGCGACGCCGGGCGGCAGCTCCTCGGCCGACTCCTCGTACTCGATCTCCGCCTCCAGGCCCGCCCGGACCCGGGCGGCAACCTCGCGCAGATCTCCGAAGACCCGCTCGGGTCCGGTCGCGACCGGTGACCCGCCGCGCGAGCCGCCGCGTGATCCGTTGCCCATCTCCCGTCACCTCCGTGTGCGTCCGTCCCGGCCGTGTGCGTCACGGCTGTTCGAAGAGGGCGGTCTGGGCCGCCATGATCTCCTCGTACACCTCCGGCCGGTTCTCCCGCAGATGGGCGAGGACCCGGCTCATCTGGGTGCCGACGTTCACGAACGCCGTCGCCCGGCCCTGGAAGTCGACCTCCTCGATCCGCTTGGTGCCCCGGTGCAGCGCGACCACCGTCCAGCCGTCGTCGAGGACGGGCGAGCCGGAGGAGCCGCCGCGGGTGTCGGTGAAGTAGACGACGTCCTTCTCGTCCGCCTGGTAGACCAGGTTGTTGCGCAGCGCCACCCGCTTCGGGCGGCCGCCGGGGTGCTGGATGATGTTGACGGCGACGGGCTCGCCGCCGACGGAGGCCAGCGGGACCGTCGACACCCGCAGCACCGGCCGCCCGGGCTGCACCGCCGTCAGCCGCATGATCGCGTAGTCCAGGGCCTCGTCCCAGGCGATCAGCGCGCCCGCCGTCGCCTCCTCGGTCTCCGTCTCGTCCGAGCCGTAGTCGAACCGCGAGCGGGAGTTGCGCACCTGGAGCTGGAGGTCGTCGTCGGCGACCAGGGCCCGCGGGGTGCCCGGCGTGCGGGTGCGGGCGGTGACCACGTGGTGGTTGGTGACCAGCAGCCCGGGCGCGATGAGCCAGCCGGTGCCCGCGTGCGGGTACGCCGGCTGGAGCGGCGCCCCCGACTGGTACGGCGGGACGCTGATCCGGGCGACGGCGGCGCCGGCCAGGAAGCCGCCCTGGAGGAACTCGAAGGGGACCGTGTCGTCACGGAAGACGATCTCCTCCTTGAACTCGGCGGGCAGGAAGTCCACCGGGAGTTCGGGTTCGCCGGCCGCGTCGCGGGACACGTCGTCGAGGGCACGCTGGAAGACGGCGACCGGTCCCGGCTGGACCGTCATGGTCAGGGCGTTGCGGAGCCAGACCTCCAGCGGGACCGTGCCGTCGATCAGCCGCTCCACCCGGTTGACGGTCCGCAGGTCGGAGCGGATCTGCTCGAACGGGGTCCGCTGGAGCGGCAGTCCGGCCCGGAAGTGCCGGGTGGTGCCGGCGAAGAGCTTCGGCCGCAGCTCGGTGTCGGCGAGCCCGGCCTCGACGGCCGCGCTCTGCACCCGCAGCAGCTCCTCGTCGGTCAGGTACGGGACCGTCCGCCAGGCCGCCTGGGCGGAGTCGGGCGGCGGGGCGAGGCCGGCCAGGGGCCGGCCGGGCTCCCCGTCGAGCCGGGTGCCGAAGCCGTGGGGGCGGCCCGGGGCGGGGGCCGGGGTGCCGGCGTCCATCGCGGCCACCACGCCGAGCAGCAGGTCGCCGCTCCGGTCGCGGAGGGTCAGGGCCCGGCGCGCGAGGCTGTCCAGGGTGCCGTGCCGCAGGGCCTCCCGCAGCGCGTACTCGACCTGGGCGTGCGGCAGGGCGTGAACGGCGGAGGCCGAGGAGGAGGAAGCCGGGGCGGCGGTGGGGGGCGGGACCGTCGCGGCAGCCGTCGTGGCATCCGCCAGGGCATCCGCCGTGGCACGGGTCGTTGCGCCGGCCGGGGCGCCCGTCACGGCCGGCGGGGCGGGCAGGGGCCGCGGCTCGGCGCGGTCGTCCGCGCCGGCTCCGGCGGCGGCCGAGGCCAGGATCCGGCGCAGCGGCTCCCGCAGTTGGGGTTCGTCGGCCATCGCGGTGTCGATCCAGCGGGTCAGCGCCGCCACCACCGCCTCGTCGTCGCCGGGCAGCCCCACCAGGCGCAGGGTGTGCTCCAGGACGTGCGGGTCGACGCGTCCGGCGGAGGCGGCGGCGGCCCGGGCCAGGGCGGGCTGCTGGGCCAGGGCCTCGTCCGGGATCCCGCGCAGCGTGCGGGCGAGGCGGCGGTCGGTCTCGTCGGAGCCCTCGTCGGCGACGACCGCGAGCCGGGAGCGGGCGACCAGGACTCCCATCGACTCGTAGGGCAGGCCGAGGCCCGCCGCGAGCGACTCGGCCTCCTGGAGCGAGCGGTCGGCGTCCGCGAAGTCGCCCGCGTCCTGGGCGAGCCGCGCGGACAGCTGCAGCAGCTCCAGCCGGGTCTCCGCGCAGCCGGCCTCCTCCGCCCGGTCCACCGCCCGGTCGGCGGCGTCCCGCGCGTCCGCCGCGCGGCCGGAGCGGGCCAGGGTCTCGACGAGGAGGGCGTGCAGCCTGCTGCACGGGGTCCACGGCTGCCGCTCGGCGAGCCGTTCGGCGGCGGCCTCCACGTACCCCTGGGTGAGCAGGTCCTCGACCTCGCGGGCGGCGATCCGCTCCCAGTCCTCCTGATCGGCCTCGGCCATGATCTGGTCGGGCACGTGCCCGCCGATCCGGCCGAGCAGGAAGGCGGCCGAGCGGGGGGACATGTCGTGGTCCGCGCCCACCAGGTAGCTCTCGACGCCCGGCTCCCAGCGCAGCTCCACCGCGCGGGGGTTCTCGCCGAGCCGCAGCCGGTGGTAGATCTCCTCGGCGCGGGCCGACGGCCCCTCGCGCGCCGCGTAGTAGGCGACGGCCCGGGTGTCCACGGCCCGCATCAGGTCGGTGCGGGCGCTGTCGGAGAGCCGCAGCATGATCGTGCGCAGGTCGGCGCGGTGCCGGATGGCCTGCGGTCCGGCCGACTCCATCAGGTCCAGCCGGGAGGTCAGTCTGCCGAAGAGCATGCCCGCCTCGGTGGCCGAGCCGATGCTGAGCCCGGCCGGTTCGGCGAGGACCTCGCGGACCAGCTCGGGGGTGATGAGGCGCAGCGCGAGGCCCGCCTGCACCAGGGCGCGCACGGAGTCGTCGGCGATGTGCTTGAGGATCCGGTCGTACAGCGTGCCCTGGATGAGCATCTGGTCGACCTTGTGGTGGAAGTACCGGCGCCGGGAGGGCAGGGTGGTGAGCAGTTCGCCCAGGGACTCGGACTCCTCGCCGAGGACGACGGCCGTGCGGGCGGCCAGTTTGAGGCTGAGCGGGTGGCCGCCGACCCGGTCGTACAGGCTCCTGGCGACGTCCTCCTCGTCGACGCCGGAGGACATCAGCAGCTCCACGGCGGCCTGTTCGTCGAGTTCGCCGAGTTCCATGGTGCGCGGGGTCATGACCTTGGCGGGGTGGTCGATGGGCGCCCGGCCGGCGACCACGTACCGCAGTCGGGGGTAGGCGGCGCGCAGCGCGGTCCACACCGCCCACATGCGGGACATCACGGGGGAGCCGCGGTACTGCGCCTGCTCGAAGGAGTCGAGCGCGAGCAGCAGCGGCGGGGCCGTCCCGCCGGCCGGTGTGGCGACGGCCCGCGCGACGAGTCCGGCGAGCTCGCGGGCGAGTTCCTGCTCGTGGGCGGAGGCGCGGGCGTGGAAGCCCGCCGAGTAGTCCCGGCCGAGGGTGGCCCGGGTCGCGGAGAGCTGGTAGAGCTCGTCGAGCTGGTTGCGCTCGCCGCGCTGTGCGGCGGCGGTCTCGCCGCACCGGTCGGCGAGGGCGTCGAACGCGGCCCGGTGGGCGGGGTACTGGATGCCGAGCTGCCGGGCGGCCTCGGCGAGCATCGTGGCGGGTTCCTGGATGGAGAGCGTGGGCCGCTCGAAGTCGATGTAGGCGAAGGGGAACCCCTCGGGCGCGGACTCGCGCAGGCTGTCCAGGAGGAACTTGGCGAGCAGGGTGCTCTTGCCGATGCCGCCGATGCCGTGGATGAGGACCGGGGGCTCGGCCGGTTCGGCGGGCAGCGCGAGATAGGAGCGCAGCGCGTCGAGTTCGCGGATCCGGCCGTGGAAGGTGCCCTCGACCAGGAGCCGCATCGGCTGCAGCAGCCGGGCCCGTTCGAGCCGCCGCTGGACCTCCTCGGCCTCGGGCAGCATGCCCTCGGTGCCGGGCACCTGACGGAGCCAGAGCACGGCCTGCAGGAGGTCGGACAGCTCCTCGACGCTCGGTTCGGAGCCGAGCGGCAGGGCGCCCCAGAGCAGGGCGGCGGCGGTCCGTTCGACGCGCGGGCCCTCGGGGAGCGCGTCGAAGTCGGCGGCGCCCAGGGCGGCCTGCGCCGCGGCGGGCCCGCTGAACCCCCGCAGGGCCGCCTCCCGCACCTCGGGCGTGAGCACCCAGCGCAGGGCGTGCTGCGAGGCGGCGAGCGCCGTGCAGTCGTCGACGAGCTCGGCGACGGCCCGGCCGGTGGCCCGCTCCTCGCCGGGCAGCCGCAGCAGCGCGGGGTCGAAGTCGTCGAGCAGGCAGGCCGCCTCGCGATAGGCGCGGCGCGTCTCGGACACGGCCGGCACGGCGGGGGCGGCGGGGCTGCGCAGGGCCCGGCGCAGCGGGCCCGTGACGTCGCGGCCGGGGGCGAGGGCGAGATAGGTGCGGACGGTCTCCTCGACCGCCGTGCAGACCCGGCGCATGTAGCTGTCGGCGGGGTCCGCGGCCTCGGCGGCCCGCAGCACCTCGGCGACCGCCGTCTCCACGAGCGCGGGCCGCAGTTCCTCGTCCGGCGGTGTCGGCGACTCCCGGAAGAACTGCTCGAAGAACGCCCGCAGATCGTCCGCCTCGACCACCCGCGCGGTGTCGCGGACCTCGTTCTTGCGGATGTCGTACGGGAGTTGGCGCAGCGCGGTGGAGTAGCCGAGCAGCACGAGCCGGGGCACGGTCTGGGTCCGCACCGGCGTGTGCTCGTAGATCGCGAGGGCGAGCTTGCCGATGCAGTCCCAGACGTCGGAGTTCGGGTCGAGGGTGTCGCACTCGTCCAGGACCAGCCAGAAGCGCTCCTCGGCGGCGGTGGCGCGGCTGACGATCCGGTGCACGGCGTCGTCGATCGACGGAAGTGGATCGTTCAACCGTGTGGGGTTCAACGGAACTCCGTCGGTGCCCGGCTCCGACACGAACTCGTCGAGCCGCCCGACCAGCCGCGCCGCCGTCGTCGTCCGCGTCAGCGTCACCCGCACCGGACGGAACCCGCAGTGCTGCCCCAGATGACGGATCAGGTGGTACGTGTACGAGCGCCCGCTGTCCGGCTCCCCGTCCACCACCAGGACCGTCTGCTCCGGATCGGCCACGAAGAGCCGCAGCTTCTCGCGCAGCTCCGCCCGGTCGATGAAGACCGCCGTGCCGTCCCGGAGCACCACCGTCGAGAAGGGGTCCCGCTCGGAGTGCGCGACCTCCTCGTCCTCCCGCAGCCGCCCGAGCAGCGACCGGAGCTCCGTCCCCCGGCCGGCCGCGTCCTTGGCGTCGAGCCGGTCGAGCGAATCGAGCCGGGCCAGGGCGGCCAGCAGCCGCCGCTGCTGCCCGATGTCCTTGCGGGCCGCCCCCACGATCCGGCGCGCGTTCTCGTCCCGGTCCGGGGTGAGCGGCAGGTCCGCCACGAAGATCTTGCTGAGGGCGCTGCGCAGCAGCCCTCTCCGGGGGTCGGGGTTGTCGAGAAGGTGGTCCCGCACCCAGCTGGTGACGAGGCCCCACTCCGTCTCGGTGAGAGGCATGGCTCACCTGCCCGCCGTCCTTGCGCCGAATGAGGACGGACTTCCCTGCCATCCTCTCCCCGGCCCCGCGGCGCCGCAATCGCTGCCGGGCCCGGGGCGTCCGGGGCGCGCTCAGCCCTGCATCACGATGTCCTCGAAGCTCTCCAGCCGGCGCCAGCGCTCCTCCGGCGACCGGGTCGGCGGCATCAGGTCGACGTCCGGCAGCGGCCCGAACTCCAGCTCCGTGATCTCCGCGACGTCCGAGACCGGCACCTGGTACGTGCGGTACGGCCCCAGCGGCGGCGGCGCGCCCGCCGTCGCCCCGGCCAGCGCCCGCTCCGCGTCCCTGCTGAGGTCGGGGCTCTGGTCGAGCACGTACGCGGTCGAGGCCAGCGCCCCGTCCTGCATGAAGGCGGCCACCTTCCAGAACCGCAGCGGCACCTGGATGCCCCGGTACGGCGGGTCGGAGTCCTGGAGCACCGGCCCGGTGAGCACCACCAGCTTCCGGTCGTACTCGGCCGCGTGGTCCAGCAGGTAGTTCTCCAGGCCCTGCCACAGCTGCTTGCCCTGGTTGAACACGTCCGCCTGCGGCGCCGCGTTGGTGAAGTGGAAGGTGTCCGTGTTCGCCGCGTCCGCCTCGCCCGCCGCGCCCCACACCGGGTCGAGCCGCCGGACCAGGTGTCCCCCGGTCCAGGCTGTTGTTGCGGTAGACGTCGTCCCCGGTCTGCTGCTCCTGCGGCAGCCGCGGGTCGAACAGCCAGACGTCCTCGCGGGGGACGTCCTCCAGGAGCCGGGCCCCCTCGATGCAGACGCCGGTCGAGGCGGCGAGCCGCCGGTCGGGCCGGAAGACGACGCTGAAGTGCGTGTACGGCAGGACCACGGTCTCGACGGAGGCGCGCACCGGCAGCGGAAGGGGCACCACGGGACCCAGGAAGGCCTCGTCGTAACCGGGGCGGTCGTCGAGCCGGTCGTGCCGGGAATCGCTTGGGTTCATACGATGTAAGTACCGCGCGGGGGAGGGCTGCCCACGGCACCGGCCCCGCAGGCACTCGAACAGACGCCCCCCCGGTGCCCCCTCGCCCCGTCCAAGGAGGCACCACCATGCCCACCGGACTCTCCCTGCACGTCGGACTGAACAGAGTCGATCCCGACCGCTACGACGGCTGGGACGGCACCCTCGTGGCCTGCGAGAACGACGCCCGCGACATGGCGAGGATCGCCACCGCCGCCGGCTTCTCGCCCACCGTCCTGCTCACCGAGGAGGGCACCGTCGACCGGATCACCGCCGCGCTGCGCGAGGCGGCCGACAAGCTCGCGGGCGGCGACATCCTGCTCTTCAGCTACTCGGGCCACGGCGGCCAGGTCCCGGACGTGACCGGCGGGGACCACGAACCCGACAAGCGCGACGAGACCCTCGTCTTCTACGACCGCCAGTTCCTCGACGACGAGGTCCACCAGGAGTTCCTGCGCTTCGACGACGGCGTCCGCATCATCACCTTCTTCGACTGCTGCCACAGCGGCACCAGCATCGAGCTGCCGGGCGCGGCGGACGGCGCCGGGCGCTACGTGCCCGAGCCCAAGCAGATCGAGCTCTACGAGCGCGACCGGGACTTCTACGACGAGCTCCAGCGCTCGCTCGCCAAGGCGGCGGCCTCGGGCAATGGCGCGGGACCCCCGGTCATCCTCGTCTCCGCCTGCCAGGACAACCAGGTCGCCGCCGACGGGGACGTCAACGGAGCCTTCACCGAGGCGCTCCTCGACGTCTGGCGCGACGGCGCCTTCAAGGGCGACTACCGCACCTTCCACCGGGCGATCCAGGGCAAGCTGCCGCCCAGCCAGAGCCCCAACCTCTACACGACCGGCTCACCCACGGAGGCGTTCCTGGGCCAGAAACCCCTCACGGTCTGAGCACGGCCCGGGCCGCCCCCCGGGCCCCCGGGGGTCACGGCCGGAGCGCGGTCGCCAGCTGGGCGCGCGAGCGCACGTCCAGCTTCTGGTAGATCCGCGTCAGCCGCGCCTCCACCGTCTTCACGCTCAGATACAGCTTCGCCGCCGCCTCCTGGTTGCTGGCCCCCTGCCCGACCAGCCGGGCCAGGCGCAGCTCCGCCTCGGTCAGCGAGGACAGCGCGGGAAGCGCCTCCTCGCCCACCGGGGCCTCACCCACCGGGCCGGCCGGCGTCTCGCTCGTCAGCGCGAGCCACGGCGCCGCCCCGGCCCGCTCGAACACCCCGGCCGCCGCCTGCAGCGCGCCCTGCGCCGCCGACCGGCGCCGGCGCCTGCGCTCGACCCGGGCCAGCGCCACCAGCGCCCGGCCCCGCTCCAGCGGCAGCCCCGCCCGGGCGAAGCGCTCCGCCGTACGGGTGAGCAGCTCGGCCGCCTCGTCCGTCCGGCCCTCCGCCGCCAGGCACAGCGCGTACGCCCGGTCGCAGCCCAGCAGCACCGAGGTCCGCCCGAGCCGCTCCGCCACCGGCCGCACCTCCGCGAGGACCGCCGCGGCCTCCTCGACGGCGTCGTGCGCGAGCAGCGCCTCCGCCAGCTCCTCGTGCCAGCGCAGCATCGACGGGTCGACCGTGGACTGGGCGCGCTCGTTCGCCTCCACCCGGCGCAGCGTCTCCAGCGCGGCGGCGACGTCCCCGTTGACCAACTGGACCCGGCCCAGCGCGTACAGGCTGCGGGAGAGGAAGACCCGGTCGCCCTCCTCCTCCGAGGCCTGGACGCTGCGCCGGGCATAGCTCGCCGCCCGGCCGAAACTGCCCCCGGCGGTCTCCGCGAGCGCGAGGGCGTACCACGCCGGCCCGGGGGACAGGCCCGCCTCCAGGGTGAGCGCCAGCGACTGGCCCGCGTGCGCCAGCGCCGCGGAGCAGGGCCCCAGCCGGGACTCGATCTCCGCCAGCGTGCTGAGCAGCTCGATGGTGTCCTCGACGGAGCCGCGCCGCTGCACCAGCGGGAGCAGCGCGTTCAGCTGGTCCCGGGCGTCCACGAGCCGCCCGTCGAAAAGGGCGTGACGGATGGTCAGGATCTGGGCCGCGTTGCGGATCCCGGCCGGCCGCTCGGCCGTCTCCAGCGCCCGCGCCTGCGCCAGCACCCCGTCCGCGTCCGAGGAGCCCAGCGCCCGCTCCATCCGCGCCTGCACGGTCAGGGCCTGCGCCGCCGTCCGCGGATCGCCCATCGAGGCGGCGAGCGCGGCCGACTCCATCGCCGCGGCCCGCGAGCGCAGCGGATCGCCGTCCGCCAGCACGTACTTGACGGCGAGCCGGAGCTGCACCGCCGCCCGCAGCGCGGTGTCGCCCTCGGAGTCCTCCATGGCGTGCACGTACATCTCGTCGAGCCCGGTCAGGCCCTGCCCGGCCGTGTCCAGGACGGCGAGCCGCGCCCGCACCCGGTCGGCGGGCCCGGCGTCGCGGGCCAGCAGGTCCGTCGCCGCCCGCATGGCGAGATCGGCGCGCGCCGCGCGGGCCGCCTCCTCGGCGGCGTCGACCAGCCGGGCGATCCGCCGCGGTCCGTACTGCCCGGGCGTCGACTCGGCGGCCAGCAGGGCGAGTTCGGCGGCCAGTCCGCGGTTGCCGCGCCCGCGGGCCAGGTCCGCCGCCGCCCCGACCGCGGCGGCCAGCTCCTCGTCCGGGGCGTCGGTGGCGAGCGCCCGGTGCCGCACCGCCTCGACCGGGTCGTCGACGACCTGCGCCAAGGCCGCGTGCCCCGCGCTGCGCTCCGCCCAGCAGGCGTCGTGCACCAGGGTGGAGGGCAGCAGCCCGGCGGTGAACGCGACCGTGCCGTCCTCGGCGAGCGACACCAGTCCGGCCCGCTCCGCCGCCGCCAGGTCCGCCTCCGCGTTGGGGCGCCCGGCGCGGCGGACCAGCGCCGCCGTGGGGCGCAGGGCGAGCGCCGCCAGGAGCAGCGTCTCGCGCACGTCCGGCGGTGCGGCTCCCAGCAGTTGCCGGGCCAAGTCCCGGGCCCGGCCGGACAGCGTGAGCGCCTCCGCGTGGTGCACCGGCGTACGGGCGTCGGCGAGCGAACGGCCCACGGCGAGCGCGAGGCGCGGATTGCCGCCGCTCGCCTTGTGGATGCGCCCGGCCATCCGCGAGGGCAGCCGGTGGTGGATGAGGAGTTCGGCGATCTCGTCGGCGTGCAGCGGCGGCACGAGCAGCACGTCCGCCTCGGACGGCACCCACAGGTGCGTGTCGTGCGGGTCCTGCGTGCCGTACGCCTCGTACGCCTCCGGCGTCTCCACCGAGACCACCCGCAGCGCGGGCGGCGCCAGGTGCAGGGCGAACCGGAGCAGATCGGCGCTGTCGGGGTCGATGTGCTGCACGCCGTCGACGACGAGCAGCGCGGGGCCGCAGGCGGTGAGCGCCCGCAGGATCCGGGCGATCCCGAGCCGCAGCGCGATCGGGTCCCAGCCGCCGTCGTGCAGCGGGGCCTCGCGGCAGAGCATGGCGACGGCGGTCCGCTGCGGGCCCGGCAGCGCGTCGAACACGCCGGACGGGGAGGCGCCGAGCGGACCGGGGGCGGCCGCCGGGAGGCCGGCGAGCGCGGTTCCGTACGCGGGAGTGGAGCCGTCGTGCAGGGGGAGGCGCGGCTCCGGGAGCCCGGCGTCCTCGTCGGTGCCGGACGGTGTGCCGGGCAGGGGGCCGGGCGCCGCCTCCGCCCCGGCGGGAGCGGGCCAGCTGACGGTGGCCGCGACCGAGGCCACCAGGGCGGCCGCGGCCGCGCCGGGTATGTCGCGGTCGGCGGGGAGGGTGGCCAGCCACAGCACGGTCTCGCCGCGTGCCTCCGCGCGGGCCGCCGCGGCCAGGGCGACCTCGGTCTTGCCGACTCCGGCCGGCCCGGTGAGCAGCGCCCGGCCCCGTGACTGCAGCACGCGTTCCAGGCGGGCGAGGAGTTCCTCCCGGCCGACGGGCGGCGCCGGTGGCGCTGTCGTCATGCTTCCACCACCCTCCGGCCCGCGGGACCCGGCCCGTGAGCCCCGTTGCGCAGAGAATACGGAGCCTGTCGCCCCAGTCCAGGCCCCATGTCCGGCATACGGACAGCGGGCTCCGGTCGACGGTCCGTCACCGGCACCAGGAAGCGCCCGTGGTGTAGACCACGGGCGCTTCGCTGACCAGCGGTGATGCTGGTGTGGGGGGTGATTCTGAAAAGAACCCGAGTGATTTAGAAGGTCAGGCTCCACGAGTCGATGTAGCCGGTGTCACCCGAGGCCACATCGCGGACCTGGAGCTTCCAGGTGCCGTTGGCGACCTCGCTGGACGCGTCGACCGTGTAGGTCGCCAGCACGTTGTCCGCGCTGTCGGACGAGGAGGAGGCCTTCAGGTTGCGCACGGTGCCGTCGGGGGCGACCAGGTCGATGACCAGGTCACCGCGCCAGGTGTGCTTGATGTCCACGTCGACCTTCAGGGCGGCCGGGGCGTTGCCGGTGCGGCCGGTGACGGCGATCGAGGAGCTCACCGTGGCGTTGTCCGCGATGGTGACGTCGGTCGCGTTGGTGAAGACGGTGCCGGCCGGCGGGGTGGTGGTGACCGCGTCGACCGTCTTGGCGGCGTCCGCGATGCCGGTGCCGCAGCCGCCGGTGCAGGTGCCGGGCAGCGGGCGGGCGTTGGTCTTGATCGCCGACTCGATCTGGGCCGGGGTCAGCGTCGACTTGGCCGACTTCAGGAGCGCGGCGAGGCCGGCGATGTGCGGGGCGGCCATCGAGGTGCCCTGGTAGGGCTTGTAGTTCTCGGCCGACTGCACGGTGGTGCCGGAGTTCAGCGTGGAGTAGATGCCGTTCTCGGGCGTGGTCACGGTGCCGGGGGTGTCGGTCGCGCGGCGGGTCTCGCCGCCGGGGGCCGCCACGTCCACGATGGAACCGTAGTTGGAGTAGAAGGACCGGTTGCCCTCACGGCTGGTCGACGCCACGGTGATGACGCCCGAGCAGTTCGCGGGGGTGAAGCCGGACGCGTCGGCGTTGCTGTTGCCCGCGGCGACGACGACGGTGGTGCCGCGCGAGACGGCGCCGTTGATCGCGTTCTGGTAGACGCTCGGGCAGGTGGCGCTGGCGCCGCCCAGGCTCATGTTGATGACCTTGGCCGGGGTCGGGTTGGCCGGGACGCCCGGCACGGTGCCGCCGGAGGCCCAGGTGATCGCGTCGGCGATGTCCGAGGAGGAGCCGCCGCACTTGCCGAGGACGCGCACGGGCTGGATCTTCGCGTTGTACGCGATGCCCGCGATGCCCTTGGTGTTGTTGGTCACCGCGGCGATGGTGCCGGCCACGTGGGTGCCGTGCCAGGAGGAGTTGGAGGCCTTGGAGCCGGTGCCGCACTCGCCGTCCGTGGCGTTCCAGTCGCCCTCGTCCTTCGAGTCCGCGTCACGGCCGTTGCCGTCGCGGGCGTCGGCGGAGGTGGAGATGAAGTCGTAACCCGAGACGACGTTGGTCGCCAGGTCCGAGTGGGCCGCGTAGCCGGTGTCGATGACGGCGACGGTGACGCCCGAGCCGGTCGTCTTGTCCCAGGCGGTGGGCACGTTCATGCCGCCGGTGGGCTCGAAGAGGTCCCACTGCTTCGCGTAGTCGGTGTCGTTCGGCGTGACCGCCATGGCGTACGCGCGGATGTCCGGCTCCACGGAGGCGACCTGCGGGTCGGCGCGGAAGGCGGCCATGACCTCGGCGACGTCCTGCTTGGTGGCGGAACCGCCCAGGTCCACCAGCGCGGCACCGCCGGCCAGGCGGCGCTCGAAGGAGAGCTTCTCGCCGGTCTCGGCGGCCTTGTCGGCCGCGTCGGTCTTGGCGGCCGTGTTCGAGCCGGCCTCGGCGGACGAGGACTTGTAGGTCACGATGACCTTGTCGACCGGGGCGCTGGGCAGCGCGGCCATCGACTGGGAAGCCGGGACCGGCTTCGGGGTGGCAGCGGCCGGGACGGCGGCGAACGCCCCGGTGGTGGTGGCAGCGGCGCCGAGGATCGCGGCGCTCGCGACGACCACGGATATGACTCTCCGCCTGGAACCGTTCAAGGTGTGGCCCTTTCGAGTACGACGTGAGTGGAGCAGTGGCGGCGGCGCGGGACACGCGGGGCGAAGTGGGGTCGCGACCGTCGTCTCCCTGGGCGTGGGGGCCCGTGCGCCGCCACCGGCGCGACGGCCCGGGTCAAGGCCGTCCCCGGCGGACATCAGCCACCCTTCTCATGCACCTGACAGGTACGGAGAGGGGAGGAATCCGCCGGTGCGGCAGACAGTAGGGAACGCCGAGGTGAACTCGATACGGGGAAAACCCTTGTCACCCCTCGGGGGAGGGAGGGGGGAGGGCGGGGGAGCGGCTCGGGGAGAAGGGGGAGCCGAGAGGTTTGCGGGGCCGCGGCCCGGCGGAGCGCGGGCGTGGGGGCGGATGCCCGGTGCGTGGGGAGGGGCGCCGGAGCGGGCGAGGGGTGCCCGGGGGAGCGGTGAGGGTCGGCCCCGAGGGACGGCCCGATGCGTCGGCCGGGCGGGCGGGATGGGCCGGATGTGCCGGATGTGCTGGATGCGCCGGATAGGCCGATCCGGCCGAGTGCGCCGAGTGGCCTGAAGGTGCGAGGCCGGCGGAACGGGCAGGGTGTGCGGTCGTGCGGGGGCGGGGCGTCCCGGGTGCGGGGCGGGCGGCGGACGCGGGGTGCCGCCGCCCACCCGGCCTCCGGGTCAGCCGAGTTCGAGGGTGGTGACCCCGAACACCCGGTCCCGTGCGACCGGGCGGATCGGCCCCGTGTACATCCGGGCCGTCTCGAAGGTCGGCTCCAGGCCCCGCTCCCCGGCGAGCCGGGCCGCCGCCGGATTGGCCTCCGGCACGTCGACGGCGATCCGCTCCGAACCGAACGAACGGGCCTCCGCCGCGAGGGCGTCCAGGAGCGCCGCCGCGTCGGCGGGGGTGTCGGCGAAGAGGGGCCCGATCCGGGCCTCCTGCTCGGCGGGCCGGACCACGCCGTAGCCCGTGACGCGCCCGTCGGTCAGCCGGACCAGCGCGCGGTGGCCCGGCGTCGCGAGCCAGGCGGCCAGGAAGCGCGGGCGCTCGGCCGGGTGGCAGGTGGCGTCGTACGCGGCGAGGGCGGCCGGCTCCACCCGGTCCACGGGCACCACCCCGGCCACCGCCCCCTCGGGCGCGGGGACTTCGCCCACGAAGCGGGCGGTCCGGTAGGCGGGGGCGAAGCCGGACCGGCGGTAGTTGTCCTGCTGGGCCGGCACCCCGTCGAGCCCGACGGTCCGCCCGCCCGCGTGCGCGAGCGCGGCCCGCCAGGTCGCCAGGCCGTGGCCGAGACCGCGCCGGTCGGGACGGACCAGGTAGAACCCCAGGAAGGAATAGGAGTCGTCGTAGTTGACGACCGAGATCGCCGAGACCGGCTCCCCGTCGATCCGCCCCAGGAAGAACCCCTCCGGGTCCTGCGCGAAGAAGGCGGGAGCGTCGGACACCCCGGGGTTCCACCCCTCGTCGGCCGCCCAGTCGCGCACCAGCGCCCAGTCCTGGAGCGAGGCCCGGGAGATCTGCAGGGTCATGGGGGTCCCTTCGGTGGAGCTGCGGTGGAGCACGGGCGGATCACGGCGAGAGCGGGAGAGGGGAGCCGCCGAGCATAGCGGCGGGCGAACGCCCTCTGACGTACCGCCGTCGCTTTCCGGCCGACTCCCTGCGAAGCCGTCAGGAGCCGTCAGAAGCCGTCAGGTTGTCCGGAGCCGTCAGGTTGTCCGGAGCCGTCCGGAGCCCGCCGGGCAACCGCACCGGAAACCCCGGACGTCCCGCCGGGCACCCGGACCGGAAACCCCGGACGCCCGCCGGGCGGACGACCGCCGGCCAGGCGGCTTCGCGACCGCCGGTTCACCCCACCAGCCGCAGTGCCGCCTCCGCGATCCCGACCCGTACGGACTGGCCCCAGGTCAGCTCCAGGGCATCCGCCTCCATCCCGTCCCCGAACGCCACCAGCCGGTCCGACTCGACCACGAGCCGCAGGGTGTCCCCGGCCCCGAGCAGCCCCTCCACCCGCCCCGTCCCGGAGGCCGGCGAGGGCCAGGCCTCGCGCACCGACCAGGCGAGGCCCGGCGCGGTCGGGGCGGGCAGCGGTACGGTGCTGGAGCGCTGGTGCCAGAGGGAGCGCAGCCAGCCCGTCGCGCCCGTGCCGGTGCCGACGATGACGCCCGAGGAGGCCTGCCGCTCGGCCGGTCCCGCCGGCGCCTGGAGCGTGTAGCGCGCGGTCTGGTGACCGGGCGCGCCGACGTACACCTCGTTGAGCGCGAGCAGCCGCTGCCCGTCGTCCGTGACGGCCTCGGCCATGGTGAGGCCGTCCACCGCCGTCCGCACCCCCGTGGCGGACGGCAGCAGCCGGCGGGCGTCGGCCGGGCGGTGGCGGACCAGGACCCCCGGGTTGCGCCCCGGGTCGACGTCGATCCCCACCACCGGCTGGCCGGACAGGTACTTGGCCGCGTTGGCCACCAGGCCGTCCTGCCCGACCACCACGACCACGTCCTCGGGGCCGAAGAGGAAGCGGTCGAGGTCGGCCCGCTCGACCCGGGCCCGCCGCCACCGCAGCGGCACGGCGGCGGCCACCTCGGCGAGCGCCCGGACGGTCCGCTCGTGGCGCTCGTGCACCTCCTCGACGGAGCGGCCCCGCCCGGCCAGGAAGAACGCGGCCTGCCCGTGCGTCCCGTGCCGGGCGAGCAGCTCCTGGTACTCCGTGGTGCGGTGGACGAGCACCGCGCGCGGGGCCAGGCTCACGCGCCCGCACCTCCGCCCAGCCGGGCGAGCAGCCCGGTGAGGACGTCCGGCGACAGCGTGAGGTGCTCGATCCGGGGCAGCTGCTCGGCCGCCCGGGTCGCGGCGAGGGCGTGCAGCGTCGCCGCCGGGACGTCCGCGTGCGCCCGCAGCCAGGCGGTCTGCGCCTCGGCGCGCGCCGCGCCGACCTCGCGCGCGGCCTCCGCCTCCGCCCGGGCCAGCCGGACGGTGCGGGCCGCCTCGGCCTCGGCCCGTACGGCGTCGGCGGCGGCGCTCTCCTCCGCCTCGCGCCGCGCGTTGATGCCCCGCTGGTCGACCAGCCGCTCCTCCTGCCGGGCCAGCTCGATCTTGCTGGCCAGCTCGTTCTCGGCGATGGCCCGCTCGCGCTCCACGGCGACGGCCCGCCGCTCGTAGGTGGCCCGGTCGGCCTCCTGCTGGATCTGCTCGCGGGCCGGGGTGCGCAGCGCGCGCTCGACCTCGGGCTCCGGGCGCAGGGCCACCACCCTGACGGCCACCACCTCGATGCCGGTGTCCGGGAGCCGCGGTTCGGCGGCCAGTCCGGCCGCCATCCGCTCCCGTACCGCCGTGACCCCGTCGACCAGTGCCTCGGCCAGCGGGATGCGGGCGAGCACGTCCAGGGCGTGCTGCTGGGCGCTCTCGGTGAGCAGCCCGGCGATCTGCTCCAGCGGGGTGCCGCGCCAGACGCCGGTGTCCGGGTCGACGGAGAAGTCGAGCCGGGTGGCGGCGGCGCCGGGGTCGGCGATCCGGTACGTGACGGTGGACTGGACGCTCACGTCCTGGAAGTCGGCCGTGCGGGCGTGGAAGGCCATCGCGAGTTCGCGGTCGTCCACCGGCACCTCGGAGAGGGCCGCGGAGAGCGCGCGGAACCAGAAGCTGAGTCCCGCCCCGTCGTGGACGATCCGGCCGCCGCGGTGGTGGCGGATGTGGGCGGTGGGCGCGGAGCGCAGATGGCGCCAGCCGGCCCGCCGGGTGATGTCGGCCATGGAGGACCTCCCCTTGTCGTCAGTGTGACGATAGGGGTCCCGGTCTCTTGTCGTCAAGATGACGCGATGGGGAGGGGGGAAGGGCGGGAAGGGCGGGAAGGGCGGGGCTGAAGGGAGACGCCGCTCAGCGGACAGGCTCCGGTACGGGTACGGGTACGGGCGTGGTCACGGGTACGGATACGGGCGTGGTCACGGGAACGGGTACGGGTACGGGCGTGGCCGGGAGGTCGGTCGCGAGGCCGGCTTCGCGCGGGGTGGACGCGCTGCGGGTGGGCGGCACGGGGCCCGGGCCACCGGTCGCGTCCGTCGCCGTCCCGGGGCCGGTCTCCGTCCCCAGGCCCGTCGTCAGGAGGACGACACCGCGGGCCGCCACCAGCGACGCGGCGGCGGCGACCACCCAGCCCCAGGCGCCCGCGCGGAAGGTCTCGCCCAGCAGGGCGACGCCGATGACGGCGGCGGCGGCCGGGTTGGAGAGGTTGACGACCGCGAGCGGCGCGGCGAGCCCGCCCCGGTAGGCGGCCTGGGACAGCAGCAGCCCGCCCACCGCGAACGCGGCGATCAGCACCGCGAGCAGCGCCGTCTGCCACCAGCCGGCCGGCCCGCCGGGCAGGTCGCGGGCGAGCGCCGAGGTCAGGGTCTGGGTGAGGGCCGAGCCCACCCCGGAGGCCATCCCGGACGCGGTGGCGTGGCCCAGGCCCCGCCGCCGCGAGGCGGTCCCCTCGTGGGCGCGCGAGCGGGAGGCGAGCAGTCCGATGAGGAGCATCGTGGCCGCCGTGACGACGAGGGCCTCGCGCAGGTTCAGCGCCTCGCCGGGGGCGGCGGGCCCGGTCACGGCCACCAGGCCCACCAGGCCCACCAGGGTCCACATCGCCCCGCGCCACTCCGCGCGGGTGACCCGCCGGTGCGCGCCGTACGCGCCGATCGGCAGGGCGGCGACGAGCGTCAGGGCGCCCAGCGGCTGGACCAGGGTGAGCGGCCCGTAGTGCAGCGCGGCCACGTGGGCGAGGGCGCCGGCGGCGTTCAGGCCGACCGCCCACCACCACTGGGGGCGGGCGAGCAGCCGGCGCAGCGCGCCGGGGCCGCCGGCGGAGGCGGAGGCGAGCCGCGACTGGGCGACGGCGGCCAGGGCGTACCCGGCGGCGGAGACGAGCGAGAGGAGGATCGCGACGGCGGTCCCGGCGGCGGGGTTCATCGCAGGGCTCCGGCGGTGACGGGGGTGAGCGGGGCGAGGGGGCTCGGTCCGGCCGCCCGGCCGGGCGCGGGCACGGCGAGCAGCGCGAGCGCGAGCAGGACGGCGGCGGCGAGGGCGTCGAACCAGTAGTGGTTGGCGGTGCCGACGATCACGAGCAGGGTGAGCAGCGGGTGCAGCAGCCACAGCACGCGCCACCGCGAGGAGGTCGCGGCGATCAGCCCGATCGCGAGCATCAGCGCCCAGCCGAAGTGCAGGGAGGGCATCGCGGCGAACTGGTTCGCCATCGAGTCGGCCTCGGGCGTCGCGCCGTACACGGAGGGCCCGTAGATCCGGGCGGTGTCGATCAGGCCGCTCTCGGCGAGCATGCGCGGCGGCGCGAGCGGCAGCAGCAGGTGCAGGGCGAGCGCGGCGGCGGTCAGCAGGGCGAGGACCCGGCGCGACCAGACGTAGTGGGCGGGCCGGCGCCAGTAGAGCCAGGCCAGGAAGGCGAGGGTGGCCGGGAAGTGCACGGCCGCGTAGTACGTGTTGGCGGCCCGGACCAGGCCCTCGCCGTGCAGCAGCAGCTGCTGGATCGTTCCCTCGCCCGGGAGGTGCACCGCGCGCTCGAAGTCCCACACCCGGTCGGCGTTGTGGAAGGCGCGGGTCTCGTGCCCGTTCGCGAAGAGCCGGCCGAACTTGTAGACGAGGAAGAGCGCCGTGACGAGCAGCAGCTCGCGCACGAGGGGCGGTCTGGGGGTAGCCGCCATCCCCGGTCCGGCAGGACGTGGTCTCCGTATCCCGCGTATCCCGGCAGCCATGGCGTGGCCCCCTTTTTCCGTCAATTCGGACAGCAAACGGAGGAACTCTAGATCCGAATTCATCGAGACGCAAGCGTATCGATACGTTTGCGTCTCGATTGTGCACCCCCTACTCTCGTATGTGCAGAGTTGTGCGGAGACAGCTGTCCGCTGGGTACGGGGTGTCCGGGAGGAAATCGATGTCCACGCAGGCCGCGACCGCCGCCGCCGCGAGGCGGGGCAAGCTCACTCCCGAGCGGGAGACGGAGCTCTACGAGGCCGTCATCTGCCTGCTCCGCGAGGGCGGCTACGACTCCGTCACCATGGAGGGGGTCGCGGCCCGCACCAAGTGCGGCAAGGCCACGCTCTACCGTCAGTGGGGCACCAAGCCCCGGCTCGTCACCGCCGCCCTCGACAAGCGCCGCTGCGCCGTCTTCACCGGCATCGACACCGGCTCCCTCGTGGGCGACCTGCGGGAGGCCGCGGGCGTCGCCGCCTCCCGCCGCGACCGCGACGCGGAGCTGATGGAGGCCGTCAGCCAGGCCTACATCCAGCACCCCGACCTGCGCGCGGCCCTGCGCGAGACCGTCATCGAGCCGGAGGTCGCCGCCCTCGACGCGATGCTGCGGCGGGCCGTCGAACGCGGCGAGATCGAGGCGGACAACCCCGCCATCGGCTTCGTCGCCCCCAGTTTCCTCGGCATGCTCCGCATCGAGCGCCTCTTCGAGGACCGCTTCGCCGACCCGGACACCCTGCGCCTCTTCGTGGACGCGGTCCTGCTGCCGGCCCTCCGGGTGCGGTCCGCGCCCGGCGACCCGTCCGAGGTGTGAACCCCCCGGCCGTCCGGCACCCTGAACCCATGCCCGACACCTCATCCGCCCCCCGCGTCCGCGTGCGGCGGATCTACGAGCGGCCCGAGCCGGACGACGGACTCCGGGTGCTCGTCGACCGCCTCTGGCCCCGCGGCCTCGCCAAGGCCGACGCCCACGTCGACGAGTGGCCCAAGGCCCTCACCCCCTCCGCCGAACTGCGCCGCTGGTACCACGGCCCGGAAGGGGAGTACGAGGAGTTCCGCCGCCGCTACGCCCGCGAACTCGCCGAACCGGCCGCCGCCGAGGCCCTCGCCTCCCTGCGCGCCCGGACCGAGGAGGGCCCGGTGACCCTGCTGACCGCCGTGAAGGACCCGACGGGGAGCCATACGTCGGTGCTGGTGGAGGCGCTGGAGGAGCACCGGGGCTGAGGCCGGTCCGGCCGCGGACGCGGACCGGGCCGGGCCGGGACGGCGGTCCCACCGGCCGGTGGCAGCGTAGGGGCGTCAGGGGCGCCCGTGCCGCACCCTCACCCCTTCCCCACCCCGTCCCTGCCCCGTCCCGCGACCCGCCCCGTCCCGCGACCCGCCCCGTCCCGCGACCTGCCCCGTCCCGCGACCTGCCCCGTCCCGCGACCTGCCCCGTCCCGCGACCTGCCCCGTCCCGCGACCCGCCGCGGCCCGTCGCACGTCCGAGCCGTTCACGCCACCTCCCGGTGGCCCCCTGGCCACCGGGCCGTGCCCCCGGCACCATGGGCGCCAGGGCCTGCCGCACCGGTGCGGCGGCGCACCGCACCCGCACGGGGGCGGCGCGCCGGACCGGGCGGCGCCGCACGGCGGCCCGTACGACAGTGGACGTCCCACCCCGCACCCCGACCGCGAGGAGGCACCACGTGGACCCGACCCCCGACCAGGGCCAGGCCCAGCGGGAACGGCACGCCGTGCTCGACGCGCTCCAGCGCGACCCGTACCCCCTCTACGCCCGGGCCCGGCGCGCCGAGGGCCTGACCTTCGTGCCCGCCCTCGACGCCTGGCTGGTGGCGCGCGACGCCGACATCCGGGAGGTGCTGCTGCGGCCGCAGGACTTCTCGTCGGCGCAGGCGCTGCGCCCGGACGTGCTGCCCTCGCCCGCCGCGCTCGCGGTGCTCGCGAAGGGCTTCGCGGCCCGGCCGACCGTCGTCTCCACGGACGGCCCGGCCCACCGCCGCCACCGCGCGCCGCTCAACAGCGGCCTGTCGGCCGCCCGTACGGCCGCCCTCACCCCGTACATCCGCCGAGAGGCGGACGCCCTCGCGGCCGCCTTCGCCGACACCCTCGCCGCACACGGCCGGGCCGACCTCATGGCCCACTACGCGCGCCGCCTGCCCGGCGCCGTCATCGGCAGGCTGCTCGGCCTCGATCCGGCCGACGTGCCCGCCGCCGTGCACGGCTCGTACAGCGCGGAACGACTGCTCTTCCGGCCGCTCCCGGAGGAGGAACAGGTCGCCGCGGCCGAGGACGTCCTCGGCCTCCAGCAGCTCCTCGACGGCTACGCCCGCGACCGGCGGGCCCGGCCCCGGGACGACCTCATCAGCACCATGGTCGGCGCGTTGGCGCCCGACGCGGGGCTCGGCCCGGGACCGCGCGAGCTCACCCCCGACCAGCGCTGCGAACTCGTCTCCAACCTGCAGAACCTGCTCATCGCGGGCCACCTCACCACCACCGCGCTGATCGGCGGGACGGTCCTCCACCTCCTGCGCCACCCCGACCAGTGGCGGCTGCTGCGCACCCGGCCCGAGCTCGTGCCCGCCGCCGTCGAGGAGGCCGCCCGCTACGACACGGCCGTCCAGGGCTTCCGCCGCACCACCACCCGCCCCGTCGTCCTGGCCGGCACCGAACTGCCCGCCGGGGCGACCGTCTTCGTCGCGTACGGCGCCGGGAACCGGGACCCGGCCCGCCACCGGGAACCCGACGCCTTCGACATCACCCGCCCCCACCCGCAGCCCCGCCACCTCGCCTTCGGCCACGGCCCGCACGGCTGCCCGGGATCCCAGCTGGCCCGCCTCCAACTCCGCTCCACCCTGGAGGCGTTGACCCGTCGACTGCCCGAACTCCGCCTGGCCGACGGCCCTCCGCCGGTGATGCGGCCGACCCTCATCCACCGCTCGCCCGAGGAGCTGCTCCTCACCCGCTGAGCGGCAGCAGCCGCGGCGCCTCCGCCGCGGCGTCCGGCACCGGGGCGCCGGCCGTCTCCACCCGGGCGGCCAGCTCCCGGCCCCACGCCACCACCCCGGCGACGTCGAGTCCGTACGTCACGGCCCCGGGGCCGTCCGCGTACCCGGCGACCCGCTCCGCCCCGCGTCGCAGCAGCCGCGCGCCCCCGGTCGCGTTGCCGCGCGCCGCGTGCGTCAGCCCCACCGCGAGCTGGGCGAGCCCCTGCCACAGATCCCGCTCCCGGCCCGGACCCGACTTCCAGGCGTCCTCGAACACCTCGTGCGCGTGGAACGGCATCCCGGCGTCCAGCAGCCGCTGCGCCTCCCGCACCGTCTCGCCCGGCGCCCGCACGACCCCCTCCGGCTGCCGCGCCACCCCGGTGGCCCCGTACGGCAACGGCCGCCCGAGCCCGTCCCGCGGCCGGGCGCTCCGCGCCCGCCCGTCCCCGTCCCGATCCCTGTCCATGCCCTCATTCTCCGCCGCCCCCATCCGGTGACACCCCGTGTGGTGATCCACCCCGTGAAGTGAGGTAATGTTCTCTTGCACGCAGCCGCGGGGGACAGACCCGGGGCGGTCGGGCACCGGGACGTGGCGCAGCTTGGTAGCGCACTTGACTGGGGGTCAAGGGGTCGCAGGTTCAAATCCTGTCGTCCCGACTCGAAAGAGTCGTCAACCGGAGGCCGTTTCAGAGAGATCTGGAACGGCCTCCGGTCTTTTCCGGGGTCGGCCGCGCACGGTGCCGCGTCCCGCCCGGTTAACTATCTTTAAGGCATCAGAAAGCAACAGTTAACCCCACCCACGCACATCGGCACCCTAAGATGGCATGTGCCGGGGTCCCCGAGAAGCGGGAGGGCCGACGACGGCACCGGTCACCGCGCGGGCGCCGCCGCGGTGTAGAAGACGGAGGACCCCTGCTTGCTGCGGTGGGCGTGCCCCTTGGCGACGAGGTTCTCCAGGGACGTGCGCACGACGGTGGTCTGGATGTGCCGGTCGCGGTGCCGCTCGCTGAGCGCGGTCGTCACCTCGGTCGCGGAACAGGGCGTGCTGCTCGTGGCCAGGTAATGGCGGATCAGCTCGACGAGCGTGACCTTTCCGGCCCCGGAACTCTTTCCGTCCTTCGCGGCCTTCCCGGCCTTCTGCCGGGGAACCTGGCGGCCGGCGCCCTGGGCGCCCGCCTGAAGGGCCTGCTGAAGGTTGAGCAGAACGCCGTGGTCGTGCATCAGGCCGTCGAGTTCCGCCGTCAGGCGGGCCAGCTCGGCGCGGATGCGCTCCTGTTCCGCCACATTGCGCTCGAGATCCTCGGCGACCTTGCTGCTGTAAGCGGACGTGAGTTCCGTTTCTCCCGGCATGCTTCTCTCTTCGTCGAATGGAGTCGGAGGCGCATGACGCCGCCCCGTCGCTATTCCGCCGTCCGCTATTCCGCCGGCCGCTCTCCGTTCCTCGGGAGAGGGCTCGCATCAGCGGTGTCGCGCGACGGCGGGCTCGCCCCAGGCCCCGCCCGAGCTGCGTCGACGCGAGGGCGCTGAGTCGCGACACGTCGCTGTGCCTGCTGCCGGGTAAGCCGACGACCACTCTAAGGCATCGTCTTCACATACTCGGTTTTCGATCGCGGGCATGCCATACGGGGAGCATTATTGGCCGTACGACCAATTTCGATCTAAGAAATTGCAATGTAAACGAAAATGCCCGCTTCGACCGGTGGAACCACCGGGAAGCGGGCGCGGGGTGACCGGCCGCGGTCGGTCAGCGGCGGGCGCTCGGCACGCGCCGGTCGATGTCGGCCTCGTCGTCGCCCAGGATCAGCAGGGGGTCGAAGACCACGATCGTCCCGGCCACGATGAGGAAGGCCAGCGCTCCGACCAGCGTCGGCAGGACGACCGCGGTCGACCCCGTCCCGGCGGCGGCCGTCGTGTGGGTGTGGAGCTGCACGGAGAAGGCGGCCATGCCCGTGTAGTGCATGCCGGTCACCGCCACCCCCATGACCAGGCTCGCGCCGATCGCGGCCGACAGGCCCCGGACCGAGACCGCGGCCCAGAGCGCCGCGGTCGCGGCCACCACCGCGATCAGCACGGAGACGGCGACGGTCGTCGGGTCGTACCGTACGGTGCCCTCCATCTGCATGGCGGCCATGCCCGTGTAGTGCATGCCGGCCACGCCCAGGCCGGTGAAGAGGCCCGCGGTCAGCAGGACGGGGAGGCGGGTGCCCCGGTAGACGACGGCGCTGACGCCGACACCCACGGAGACCACCGCGAACAGCAGGCTCGCCAGGGTCAGCGGCCCGTCGTAGCCGATCGCGGTCTCGCGCACCTTGAAGCCGAGCATTCCGATGAAGTGCATGGTCCAGATGCCGCATCCGATCGACGCCGCCCCCAGGGCGAGCCACCCCGGCATCCTGCGCCCGCTGCGCACCGACCGGACCGTGCACCGCAGCCCCAGCGCGGAGCCGAGGCAGGCCATGATGTATCCCGCGACCGGAGTGATCAGCCCGTAGCTGTAGCCGTCGATCGTGCCCTGCATGAATGTTCCCTGGCCGTTGGTGAAGTGGATATGTGTCAGGCCCCGCAAGGCCCCGGCGGACTCTACATGACATATGTCTTGCGTCTGTCCCGCGCTCCCGGGATTTGATGGCACTATCGACGTCTTCCTTAACGAAGTCCTAAGCGTGGACGCGAAGACATATGCGGCTGCTTCTCCTGTGTTTCCATGTGGCGGTGGCACAGGGCATATGACCGGCAGTGGCCGGGCGCCGGCGCGGCTCGCACGGATGCCGGGGAACGCGGGCGGGAAGCCCGCCGCCGCTCATGCCCTGCCCCGAAGACGTGTGAGAGTCCAGGGACGGCCTGACAGGCAGGAAGAAATCAGCGGTGAACTTCGAGAACAGCCATGCGGTGCTTTCCCTCGTCGAGGGGGCGGCGGTGCGCGTCCGGGCCCGGCCCCACGAGCACGTGCTGGACGTCATTCCGGACGCCGTGCTGGTCGTCGACGACAACGGGACCGTGGTCAGGGCGAACCTGGCGGCGGCCACCCTGCTCGGACGCGAACGGCACGCGGTCGAGGGGCGGGGCGTGCTGGACTTCCTGCCGTCCTTCGACTGGAACCTGACCCGCCTTCCGGCGGACCCCGAGTCCTCCGCGGGCCCGCCCGCGGCCCGGCTCCGGACCACGGCCCGGGCCGCCGACGGCCGGAGCTTCGCCGCCGAGACCGGGATCGTGCGGCTGGACCGGCACGCCCGGCACGAGGGCCTCCCCTACGGCTCCGCCCTGGTCGTCTCCCTCCGGGACCTGACGCCGGACGAGGACGCCCGGGCGGCGCTGTCGCGCTCCCTCCTCCAGGCGGAGGCCGTGCTCCGGACCGCCGACGAGGCGCTGATCGGGACCGACGCGGAGGGCAGGATCAACCTGGTCAACCCGACCGCGGCCCGTCTGCTCGGCGGAAGGGCCGCCGAACTCGGCGGACGCGAACTGCTCTCCGTCCTCACGTCCGTCGGGCACGACGGCGAGCCGCTGGACGAGGAGGACGCGCCGCTGGCCCGGGCGCTGAGCGACGGACGGGCGAGCAGGATCCCCGCGCAGGAACTGAGGACGGGCGACGGCACCCGCCTGGCGGCGGACGTCTCCGTCCATCCGGTCACCGAGGACGGCCGGAACGTCGGTGCCGTCGTCGCGCTCACCGACCGCCGCCCCTACGAGAACCTCGCCGACGAGTACGTCGCCGCGCAGCTCCGCTGCCTCCGCAACCACAAGGCCGAACTCGAACGGCAGCAGCAGCGCACCGACCGGGCCGTGGACCGCACCCGCGAGCTCACCGAATTCCTCTCCGGCCCGCTGACGACGGCGCTCCACCACCTCCACGCCGAGCTGGGCCGGCTCGTGGACGACGGCTCCCGCGCGCTGTGGCCCGAGGCGACCGGAAGCCTCGAATCCCTGGCCGCCGACGTCCGCATGACGATGGCCCTCGTGGACACCCGGTCCCAGCCGTACCCGCACGACAGCACGCCGGTGGGACCGCGGCGCCGCACCGTGCCCATCGACGACGTGGTGCAGGCGGGGGTACGGGCCGCGGCGGCCTTCGCGGGGCCGAGCCGGGTGCAGTTCTCGGTCCACGCCCCGAGGTTCTTCGTCCATGTGGACCCCGAGGACATGACGACGGCCGTCGGCCGGCTGATAGCCGACGTGATCCACACCGACGCCGAACCGGCGGCACCCGGCCCGCACCACGTCTTCGTCGCGGCCCTCCACCAGCGCAGCCTCCTGCGCATCGAGGTGCGCGGCCCCTACAACGGCGGCGCGCCGGAGCACTTCGACGTCGTCCAGGACATCGCCACCGCCCACGGAGGGACGCTGCGCACCCATCGGGCGCCGGGCGTCAGCGGCAGCACCTACGTCCTGGAGCTGCCCTCGGCCGTCCAGGACGAGGTGGTGGCCGGCGCGGAAGAGACGTCCGCGGCCGCCCTGCGGCCCACCGGCCGGCACCGCTCCCTGACGGCGTAGTGGACGCCGGGAGGCGGGAGGGTTCGGCGGGGAGCGCGAGAGGCTGGGAGGTACACGGCGCGGACGACCGAACGGGGGAGACCGGACCGTCCGCGCCGTGTGGGTGCGTGCCGGTGACGCCCACCCTTCAGCGGGGGCGGAGGGCGGAGGCGGAGGTGTTCCAGGAAGACCGGAATTCCTCGGGCACGCAGAAGAAGTATGACACAGGTGTTCGTCGCATGTGTCATATGAGGCAACGGATGTGACACCTCTTCATGCCATGGGACGGCACCGCGACTCCCGTCTCATCCCCGCCTGATCGCGACCTCAAGGGTCTCTTAAGAAACGCCGGCCGGCGCTTCCGCGGCTCCTATATGCCATCACCGGATGGTTAGGTTCCAGCAGCTCACCGCATCACCGCTAGGCCTCCCCTCATCACCGCGCAGGTCCGGGCGTCCCGACCGCCCGGCACCGCACGGCCCCTGCCGGTTCCAAGGCCCGGAAAGGAAACGTCGCCATGGTCCTGTCCTTCCCCCGAGGCACTGCCCGCCTCTCCGCCATACTCGACGCCCTCCCCGACGGTCTCGTGCTCGTCAACCGCGACGGCACGGTCGTCAACGCCAACACGATCGCCCTGGGCATGTTCGAGACGCCCGGCACCACGCTCATCGGGTGCGGGGTGCTCGACCTGCTGCCGTCCTTCGACCTGCGCCTGATCCCCGGCCCGCCGCGCCGCGCCGCGGCCGCCGACGAGCGGGGCCGCACCGAGCCCACCCGGATGATCGCCCGCCGCACCGACGGCAGCGAGTTCCCGGCCGAGTTCACCTGCGCCGGCCTGGAGGAGGGGAGCGAGGGTGACCCGAACCGGAGCCGCACCGGCGACGAACTGCTCATGCTGGTGGTACGGGACCTCACCGGCACCCTCGACGCGGAGGCCGAGCTCGCCCGGTTCCGGCGCCAGACCGAGATGATCCTGCGTGCCGCGGACGAGGGCGTCGTCGGCACCGACACCGAAGGGCGCGTGGTCCTCGTCAATCCGGCCGCCGGGCAGATCCTCGGCTACCGCGCCGACGAGTTCGACGGCGCCGAGCTGCACGCCCTGATCCTCGCGCGGCGCGCCGACGGCAGCCCCTTCCCGTACGCCGAGTCGCCGCTCGCCGACACCCTCAGGTCCGGCCGCAAACACCGCGTTCGCGGCCAGGTGCTGTGGGCGAAGGCCGGCGAGGGGGTGCTGGTCGACCTGACCACCGCGCCGGTACGGGACGGGGAGCGGCTGGTCGGCGCCGTCATGACCTTCACCGACCGCAGGCCGTACGAGGAACTGGTCGCGCGGCACACCGCCGAGCGCGAGGAACTGGTGCAGCGGTACGACGCCCTCGCCTCCCGCTGCGCGCAGCTGACCGCCGCCCTGGCCGGGTTCGGCCCGGAGCGGACGGGGCCGCCGGACGTGCGCCGTCCGGAGCCCCGTCGGCGGGAAGCGGCGACGACGGCCGCCGTCACCCGGCACCCCACCACCCTGGGCACCATCGTGACCGCGGGCATCGACAAGGCCTCCGAGCTCACCGGGGCGCACCGGACGCGGTTCGCCGTGCACGCGCCGCCCGTGGTCGTCGCGCTCGATCCCGTGCGCGCGTCGACCGCCCTGGCCCACCTGATCGCCGACGCGTCCGGAGTCACCTCCACGGGCGCGACCCACCCGTACGCCGGGGCCGCCTCCCGCGCGGACGACACCGTGGTCATCACGGCGGCGCTGCGGGGCGACCGGCTGCACCTCGAGATCTCCGGCCCCCGGGCGGTCAACGACCCCGCCCACGTACTCGTCGCGCAGCGGATCGTCGACGCCCACGGCGGCGACCTCACCGCGCGGGAACACCCCGGGGGTCCCGGCCTCACCTACGTCATCCGGATCCCTCTCGCGCCCGCGCCCCCGCCCGCCCCCGCGGTGCCGTACCTCGCGCACTCCCGGCCGCCGGAGGCCGTCCAGATCCCGGTCGCCGGCTCCTGGATCATCGGCGCCGCGGTCGGCGCGCACCGCGACCGGAAGGCCGCCCGCTCCCGTCCGTACGCCCTCGCCGCCGAGCCCGCCGCGCACGTCCGCGGCGGCGGCGACGAGGCGGCGCAGCAGCGCATCGTCCATCTCCTCGCCAGGATCAGGAGCCACTCCGCCTGACCGGTGTCCCGGCTCCGGCCGAGGACGGCCGAGGCGGGGAGACCGCCGCCCGGACGCGCTTCGCGTCAACTCCGTCACCCCACGGTTGTTTTGGACCGCGTTGCCCGTATCTTCTAGGGGCCCGTACGTCTGCTCACGGCTCGCCCAGGAGGTCCGCTTGCAGCCCAGACGCGTCCACGCCCGTGCCCGAGCGTTGCGCCGTTCCCCTCTCCTCATAGGCTTCGGCCTCGGCTCGCTGCTCGTCGGAGTCACCCCGTGGCTCGGCGTCGCGAGCCCGGGGCCGGGCGGCCCGGCGCCGACCCCCACGGCGGCCGTGCCGTTCAACCAGCGGACGGCGCAGCAGTCGCCGCACCACGGCCTGGCCCCGGCGAACGCCATGGAGCCGGCGGCCCCGGTCCTGTCCCGGACCGGATGGACCGCCACGGCCAGCGACGAGGAGACCGTCGGCGAGAACGGCCGCGCGGCCAACGTCCTCGACGGCAAGGCGACCACCCTCTGGCACAGCAGGTGGAAGGGCACCCCGGCCCCGCTGCCGCACAGCATCACCCTCGACATGCACCGCACGACGGTGGTCTCGGGGCTCATCTACCAGCCCCGCACCGACAACAAGGCCAACGGGCGGATCGGCGAGTACAGCATCAGCGTGAGCACCGACGGGCGCACCTGGGGCTCTCCGGTCGCCACCGGTACCCTCGCGGACGACGCCTCCGCCAAGACACTCGGATTCGCCCCGCAGGGCGCGCGGTTCGTCCGGCTCACCGCCTCCACCGAGGCCGGCAAGCGCGGCCCGTGGACCTCCGCCGCCGAGCTCAACCTGCTGGGCGACCCCGGCACCCCGGCCGCCACCGTCGACCTCCCCCGGACCGGCTGGACCGCCACGGCGAGCGACGAGGAGACTGCCAAGGAGAACGGCCGCGCGGCCAACGTCCTCGACGGGGACGCCGCCACCCTCTGGCACAGCCGGTGGTCCGGGACCCCGGCCCCGCTGCCGCACAGCATCACCCTCGACATGCACCGCACGGCGGTCGTCTCGGCCCTGGTCTACCAGCCCCGCAGGGACAGCCCGAACGGCCGCGCGGGCGCGTACACCGTCACCACCAGCACCGACGGCACCACCTACGGCGCGGCGGTCGCCACGGGCACCTGGCGCGACGACGACACCGTCAAGACCGCCACCTTCACCCGCGCCACGACCGCCCGCTTCATACGCCTGACCTTGACCCGCGAGGCCGGCAACCGCGGGCCCTGGACCTCCGCGGCCGAGATACGCCTGAGCGGACCGGCCAACCCCGCGGCCCACGGCTCCTGGAGCAGGATCACCGGCTTCCCGCTGGTCCCGGTGGCCACCGCGGTCCTGCCCGGCGACAAGCTCCTGGCCTGGTCGGCGTACGCGGTCGACCGCTTCGGCGGCAGCAACGGCTACACCCAGACCGCGATCCTGGACCTGAAGACGGGCAAGGTCACCCAGCGCCGGATCGACAACACCGGCCACGACATGTTCTGCCCGGGCATAGCGATGCTCGCCGACGGCCGGGTCCTGGTCACCGGCGGCAGCAACGCGGACAAGGCGAGCATCTACGACCCGGCCACCGACGCCTGGTCCTCGACCACCAGCATGAACATAGCCCGCGGCTACCAGGCCATGACGCTGCTCTCCACCGGCGAGGCCTTCGTCCTCGGCGGCTCCTGGAGCGGGACCGCGAGCACCGACAAGGCCGGTGAGGTCTGGTCCCCGGACACTCGCACCTGGCGCAAGCTCCCCGGCGTCCCCGCCGCCCCGGCACTGACGGCCGACCCGGCCGGACCGTACCGCGCCGACAACCACATGTGGCTGTACGCCACTTCGGGCGGCAAGGTGCTCCAGATGGGTCCGAGCAAGCGGATGCACTGGATCACGACCACCGGGGACGGGAGCATCACCTCCGCCGGCGACCGGGCCGACAGCCCGGACGCCATGACCGGCAACGCCGTCCCGTACGACATCGGCAAGGTGCTCACCCTGGGCGGCTCGCCCGGCTACCAGAACACGCCCGCCACCCGGCGCGCGTACACCGTCGACATCGACGGGGACCAGGTCCGGGCCGCGCGCACCGGCGACATGGCGAACGCCCGCGCCTTCGGCAACAGCGTCGTCCTGCCCGACGGAAAGGTCGCCGTGTTCGGCGGGCAGGCGTTCCCCGTGCCGTTCAGCGACGCCACGTCCGTGCTGACCCCCGAGCTGTGGGACCCGGCCACGGGCAGGTTCACCCCGCTCGCCACCATGGCCATCCCGCGCAACTACCACAGCGTGGCCAACCTGCTGCCCGACGGCCGGGTCTTCTCCGGCGGCGGCGGCCTGTGCGGCGACTGCGCCACCAACCACGCCGACGGCTCCGTGTTCACCCCGCCGTACCTGCTCAACGCGGACGGCTCGGCCAAGGCGCGTCCCGTCATCACTGGCGGCGTGCCGCCCCGCGCCGCCGCCGGCAGCTCGCTCACCGTCGCCACCGGCGGACCGGTGGCCTCCTTCGTCCTGATGCGGGCCGCGGCGGCGACCCACTCCACGGACAACGACCAGCGGCGCGTCCCGCTGACCTCCACGGCCGCGGGCACCGACACGTACACGGTGTCCCTCCCGGCCGACAAGGGCGTGGTCCTGCCGGGCACCTACATGCTCTTCGCCCTGGACGGCCACGGCGTGCCGAGCGTCGCCCGCTTCATCACCGTCACCTGACGGCACGAGACCGGAATCGGCCCCCGGCAGGTCACCTTGCCGGGGGACCTCCGCGAGGTGCCCCCGACCGGCGGCTGTGCGGGGTTCCGCTCCCTCCGGAGGCGATGCGGCTCCGCGTGCGGCTTCCCCCGACGGTGTGATGTGGTGTCGACTCGACGGCGGCAGGCGATTTCCCTCACCCGCAGGATGTGCAGTGGACCGAACGTTTTCCCGAAGGAGCGCGATCGTGCTGATCGCCCTGGGCATGGTCGCGCTCCCTGTCGGCCCGTACGCGCCGGCCCCGGCCCGGGTGACGGGACGGCAGCAGGCCTCGGCGGACGCGTCCTCGGCGCACGAGCCCGCGGAGGGGTTCTGGACGCCCGACCGGATGGCCGGCGCCCGCCCCCTTCCTGAGGACCGGGACGGCCCGCCGGAACGAGCGGCGGCGTCCGGAACGGCGGACGACGGCATGCGGGCGGCCCGGACGGACGTGGAGGGCACCCCGTTCGACGGAGTCCCCTCCGTGGGGACCTTCTTCTCCTACGACGAGCCCTCCGACACCACCTACGCCTGTACCGGCAGCGTGGTCAGCAGCCCCGGCCGGAACCTCGTCGTGACCGCCGGTCACTGCCTGACCGAGGAGGCCACCCGGTACGCCTTCGTGCCGCAGTACCGGTACGGCCGCCGGGCGGAGGAACAGCCCTTCGGCGTGTTCGAGGTCGAGCGCCGGTTCGTCCATCCCGCCTACGTGCCCGGCAGCAGGAGCGTCCCCGTGTCCGGTCTGGACACCGCGTTCCTGCGGGTGAAGCCCAACGCACGGCACCAGCAGGTCGAGGACGCGGTCGGCGGCGGGAACACGCTCGCCCGGCCCGCGTCGTACACCGGCCGCGTCACGGTGATCGGATACCCCGGCCCCGAGCACAACCCCACCGGGCGGCCGATCCGCTGCGATGCGGCCACCACCCCCCTGCCGGGGTACGCGCAGCTGCGTATGGAGTGCGGCGGTTTCTACAGCGGCGTCTCGGGCAGTCCGTGGATCGCCGACTTCGATCCGCGGACCCGGACCGGCAAGGTCGTCGGTGTGCTCGGCGGGTGGAACGGGGGCGGCCCGTCGGACGACGATCCCGGCGTCTCCTTCGCCGTGCCCGCGGAGGAGGCCACGTTCCGGTTGTACGACGACGCCGTCCACGACCGGACACCCCGGCGCACGGAGCCCCCGTACCACCCGGGTGGCGGGGAGACGTGGCAGCAGGCCCGTCAGATCGCGTCCGGCGACTTCGGCGGGAGCGGCGGCGGGAGCACGGGCGGGAGCGGCGGCGACAGCGTCGTGGTCTGGGCCGACGGCGAGGTGACCCTGTTCCGGGGGGACGGGAACGGCGGGTACGCGGGCGAGGAGCGGCTCGAGCCGCCGAACGACACGTGGCAGCACGTCAGGTCGATGACCGGGGGCGACTTCGACGGCAGCGGCCGCTCCGAGCTCCTCGTCGTCTGGACCGACGGCGAGGTCTCCCTCTACCCCGACGTCTCGCCCGGAAAGCCGCTGACCGGGGAGCGGACGCTGGCCCCCGCCGGATCGGTCTGGGCGGACGCCGCCCATGTCGCCGGCGGGGACTTCGGCACCTCCGGCCGCGCCGCCGACCTCCTCGTCGTGTGGAAGGACGGCGAGCTCTCCGCGTACACGGGCGTCGGGGAGAACGGATGCGGCACCGAGCACACCCTTCGGAACCCCGACCCTTCCTGGCGGGAGGTCGAGGCCGTCGGCGTCGGCGACTTCGACGGCCGGGGCCGCCGGGACGTGGTGGTCGGCCGCGCCGACGGCGAGCTCGACCTCTACGCCGGCACGGGCCCCGACTCCCTGGGGGACGAGCACGTGCTCCGGCCGCCCGGGGACGCGGGACCGTCGGGGGTCCGCCTGATGACCGTCGGATCCCGCCTCCCGGGAGGCCGCGCCGACGACCTGACGATCACCCGCCTCGACGGCGGACTCACCGACTACGTCGGGACGACGACGACCGCGCTCGGAACCGCGCGCGTGGTCGTGCCGCCCGAGGTGAGGTGAACCGGACGGCCGACCCGCGCAGCCCCTCGCCGGCCGGCCCGGCGGCGTACCGCTCGGACGGATTCCCCCGCCCCCCGGTCCGACAGTGCGGGCAGGTCCTGCGGTCTCCCTGCGGTCCCCCTACTGTCCCGCTGCGGCGCGCAAGGCGCGAATCGCCTTCCCGCGCAGGGAAGTTCACCCTTGGGGGAGCTCCTTCTCCAGCAGCGTGAAGGACTTGGGCGCCCCGCCCGGTTGCGGCTTGCCCTCCTTGTGTCCCACCACGCGGTAACCGGCCTTCCGGTAGTAGGCGTTGAGCGGGGCGTTGCCGGCCAGGCAGTCCAGGCGCACGCGGCTCCGGCCGGTCTCGGCCACGCGGTCCTCCGCGGCCGCAAGCAGCCGCCGCCCCGTGCCCGGCGCGGCGGTGACCCGGTCCACCATGAGCCGGTGCACGTACCCGGCGACGGGCGGCTGGGGGCCCCAGGCGTCCTCGTCCCGCCACCAGAGCTCCCAGGCGCCGACCACGTGCCCGGCGCTCTCCGCGAGCCACACCTCGTCCCGCCCCATGATCCGGCGGAAGTGCTCCTCGTCCAGCTCCCCAGGCCGCCACTGGCCGGTGATGCCGCCGGCCAGCATCCAGCGGGCGGCGTCGTCACGCAGGCGGACGAGGGTGGACAGGTCGGCCTCGGTGGCGGGGCGTATGCGCAGGTCGGTCACCCGGGGATCCTTTCACGCCCGCCGGACCGCGGGGTGGGGCCCGGCCGCCCGGCGCAGGGCGGTGGGCGTGTGGCCGGTCCAGCGGAGCACCGCGCGGCGCAGGGCGCGGGCGTCGGCGTAGCCGTTGCGGTCGGCGATCGCGTCGACCGACAGGTCGGTGGTGCGCAGCAGCGCCGTGATGCGCGCACGGCGTACGGCTTCGAGCTCGGCCGTCCAGGTGGTGCCGTGCTCGTCGAGACGGCGCTGGAGCGTGCGGGGGCTGACGGTCAGGCGTGCCGCCGCCGCGGCCAGCGTCGCCTCTTCGCCGCCGGCCAGGTCCTTGAGCGCGGCGCGGAACATGCCGAGCCAGTCGTGCAGGGGGATCGCGGTGGCGAAGGACTGCTCGGCGTGGCTGCGCAGCACGGCGGACAGGCCCGGCTGGAAGTGCGGCGTCGGGCTCCGCAGGTCGCCGGCGTGGAAGGTGAGGGAGCTGACCGGGCGCTCGAACTCTATGTTCCGGGTCGCGTAGAGGGCCTGCAGGGCGTCATGGCGACGCGGCGCCTCGGTGGCGAGGGCGACCCGGACGGGAACCAGCTCCTTGCCCAGGGCCGTACTGAGCCGTTGGCGGATGAGACCGAGTGCGTACGCGCGGATGGCCGAGGCGGCGTCGTAGCTCAGGTCGGCGGCGTTGACGTGGCTGAGGGTGATCTCCCCGTCGGCCTCGCTCACGAGCATGGTCTCGGTGCCGGGGTCCGCGACGCCGGCGAGGAACTCCGCGCCGTCGCGGAGCCCTTCGAGCGGAGTGGGCGCGGAGGTGAGGAGGTAGTCCCACACTCCGAGCTGGCCGAAGCGCGTCTGCTCCATCATCAGCTGGGCGACCTCGGTCCAGGGGGCCTTGGCGACCATCAGCTCCCAGATGCGGATGTTCGTGGACGCCGGGGGCCGGTACTGGTCACCGTTCAGGTGCACGGGGTCCATGCCCAGCAGGTGGGCGTAGCGGTCCTTGGGGACGCCGAGACGGTCGGCGGCTCTGGCGTTGATGCGGGTGAACGCGGCCGTCGTGGTCCCCGGAAACGTATGCGATGACACGAGCGGCGACTTTAGGCCAGCGGGTTCCCGATGATCACGCCGCGGAACAAGAGTTCGTCAATCCGCTTGGCGCGAGAAGTCCCCCCGATGACGTCCACGGCCCTCGGCCCGGTCACGCTCAGGCATCTAGCGTCGCGTTCGGTGCCGGGGCGGAGGCACGGGGAGCGGCAGGTCGGCGCGGGGGAAGGGGCGCGGTCGACGGCCGTCTCTCCTGGGTCTCCGCCGCCTGGCGCGTGAAGTGAAGACGTGTTTTCCGGGGAGGGATTCGAGCAGTGAGCGAGCATGTGAACCTGTCGGGCAGACGGGGCGGGGGGGCGAGACGGCTGCGCCGTGGCGCGCTGCCCGGCATAGCCCTGTCGGTGGCCGGCCTGTTGGCCTTCGAGGCCGCGGTCGTCGTGGCGACGACGGGGCAGGCGGTGGCGCTGTCCTCGCAGGAGCAGTCGGCTGTCGACCGGCCCGCGTATCCGACGGAGGCGGCGGACCTGGCGTCCGCGCAGGTCGCGGCCCGGCTGTCGGGCAAGCGGGTGGAGGCGAAGTCGGAGCGCACGGAGTCGTCGACGACGTGGGCGAACCCGGACGGGACGGTGACGACGGACAGTGCGTCGGGTCCGGTCCGGTTCCGTGACGGGGCCTCCGGCGAGTGGCGGGACATCGACGTCGCGCTGACGAAGCGGGACGGCGTGGTCGCGGCCAGGTCGCATCCGCTGGGGCTGCGGCTGGGCGGGAAGACGCCGGCCGCGCAGGCGGCGAAGGTCCGCGCCTCGGGCGCGGCGGGTGAGGCGGGTACGGCGGAGGTTCCGCTGGTGACCCTGGCCGCGGGCGAGGGCCGTGAACTCGGTCTGTCGTGGCGGGGCGTGCTGCCGGAGCCGCAGCTGTCGGGGACGACGGCGCGGTACGTCGACGCGCTGACGGCGACGGACCTGGTCATCGAGTCGACCCGGACCGGTTTCGAGCAGTTCCTTGAGCTGAAGAATCGTTCCGCTGTGGCGGCGAACGGCTCGGTGACCCTGACGCTGAACGCGAAGGGCGTCAAGGCGCGGGCGAACGCGGACCGTTCGGTCACGTTCCTCGACGCGAAGACGGGCAAGCAGGTCGGCCTGCTGCCGGCGCCGGTGATGTGGGACGCGACCGTCGACGCGAAGTCGGGCGAGCACACCCGCCGCGCCGACGTGGGTCTGAAGGTCACCCAGCGCGGCGGCCGGGTGGACCTGACGCTGACGCCGGACGCGAAGTTCCTGGCCGACCCGGCGACGAAGTTCCCGGTCACGGTCGACCCCGCCGTGAACATCGGCGCCAGCTTCGACACCTTCGTCCAGCAGGGCTACACGACCGACCAGTCGACGTCGACCGAGCTCAAGCTGGGCAACAACGGCTCCGGCCAGATCGCCCGTTCGTTCCTGCACTTCCCGATGGCGGGCATCACGGGCAAGCAGATCCTGGGCGCCAAGCTCAACCTGTTCAACTTCCACTCCTGGTCCTGCACGCCGTCCAGCTGGGAGGTGTGGGACACCCCGCACGCCTCGACCGCCAGCCGGTGGACCAGCCAGCCCGGCTTCACCAACAAGTGGGCCACGTCGACCGCGACGAAGGGCTTCTCGTCCTCCTGCGCCGACGGCTGGGTCAGCCAGGACATCAAGAACCTCGCCGTCGCCTGGGCCGCGAACGGCAACGGCAGCAACTCGATGGGCATCAAGGCGACCAACGAGTCCGACCCGTACTCGTGGAAGCGCTTCAACTCCGGCAACGCGGCGACGAACACGCCGTACATCTCGGTCACGTACAACACGATCCCGGTCGCCGGGAACCCGATGACCGCGACGCCGGGCCGCACGAACGCCGGCAAGAACTGGGTCACCACCACCACGCCCGACCTCTCGTACGCCGCGAGCGACGCGGAGACGTACTTCCTGCGCCAGAAGTGGGAGGTGTGGGAGGGCACCACCAACCTGGAGGTGTACGACACCGGCACCGAGGACCCGGTCCTGGGCAAGACGGTCTCCCACCAGGTCCCGGCGGGCAAGCTGGTCAACGGCAAGACCTACTGGTACAAGGGCCGCATCTACGACGGCAGCTCGTGGTCGAACTGGACGCCGTCGGTGTACTTCACCGTCGACACCACCAAGCCGGCCGCCAGCACCATCACCTCGGGCGACTTCCCGGCCAACACCTGGTCGGGCACCCCGGACGCCAACGGCAAGTTCACCGGCTCGTTCACCGTCAAGCCCCCGGCCAGCGACGTCGCCGAGGTCCAGTACAAGCTGGACGGCGCCACGACCTGGCAGTCGGCCACCACGACCGCCGGCACCGCGGTCACGAAGACCCTCTCCTTCCCCGCGGGCAAGCACACGGTCACCGCGCGTACCGTCGACCCGGCGGGCAACGTCTCCGCCGAGTCCGCCTACGTCTTCTACGCCGGCTCCGGAGCCGCTCTCCTCACCCCCGGCCAGGGCGAGCGCCCCGCGCGCCGTGTGGGTCTGTCGGCCGAGGGCCTGACCTCGTACACCGGCGTCACCTACCAGTACCGCCGGGGCGAGACCGACACCTGGAAGAACGTTCCGGTCGCCGATGTCCGCAAGGGCACGGACACGGTGTCCGCCTGGCCTCTCGCCATCACTGGCGGCAAGCCCGCCGGGCTGACGTGGAACGTCACGGACAGCCTGACCGAGGACGGTCCGATCGAGGTCCGTGCCGCCTTCACCGACGGCACCGCCACCGCCTACTCCCCGGCCGGGGACATCACCGTCGACCGCAATGCCGGCACCGCCCCCGCCGAGGGCGTCGGGCCGGGTTCGGTGAATCTGCTGACCGGTGACTACACCCTGTCCGACACCGACGTCTCGCTCTTCGGCCTGACGGTGTCCCGTACGGCGTCCTCGCGCCGCGCCGACGCGGGCGGCAAGCAGGAGGGCCAGGCGGCGATCTTCGGTCCGCAGTGGACCTCCGGCACGGTCGCCGCGATCACCGAGTCGGACTGGGCGTTCGTGAGGAAGACGTCACCGACCTCGGTCGCGGTCGTCGACGTCGACGGCAGGGAACTCGGCTTCACCGCCACCACGGGTGGTGGGTGGAAGCCGGAACCGGGTGCCGAGGACATGACGCTGACCGGCTCGCTCACCGGTTCGTTCACCATCAAGAACTCCGAGGGCAGCGCCACCGTCTTCACCAAGGCGGACGCGTCGGCCACGACCTGGCAGATCGCCTCCTCCGCACGGGACGGCCGCACCCAGTCGACCACCACGGTCGTCTCCGAGACCGTGACCGTGGACGGGAAGAAGCTCGCGCGGCCGAAGCTGGTCATCGCCCCGACGTCCGCCGTCTCGGCGGCGACCTGCACGACGACGCCGTCGACCAAGGGCTGCCAGGCGCTGGAGTTCGTCTACGCCACCTCCACCACCGCGACCGCCACCGTCTCCGGTGACTTCACGGGCCAGGTGAAGGAGATCCGCGGCTGGTCCACCGAGCCCGGCGCCGCCACGGCGACCGTGAAGACGGTGCAGAAGTACGCCTACGACACCACGGGCCGACTGCGCGAGGCGTACGACCCGCTCATCACGCCCGCGCTGAAGAAGCAGTACGCCTACGACTCCGCGGGCCGGATCACCGGCCTGACCCCGCCCGGGCAGCTGCCGTGGTCCTTCACCTACGGCAAGGCGGGCAACGCCGCCGTCGCCGGCGACGGCATGCTCCTCAAGGCGTCCCGTTCCGGCCTGCAGCAGGGCACCAAGGACGTCGAGTCGGGCACGGCCTCGACGAGCGTCGTCTACGACGTGCCGCTCTCCGGCGCCAACGCCCCCTACGCTCTGGGCGCCACGGACGTGCGGGCCTGGGGCCAGACGGACGCTCCCACGGACGCGACCGCGGTGTTCCCCGCCGACGTGGTCCCGTCCTCCCACTCCGGCAGCGCACTGACCGCCGGTGACTACCGCCGCGCCACCGTCACGTACACCAACGCCTCCGGACGCCGGGTGAACACCGCGACGCCGGGCGGGAACATCGACACCATCGAGTACGACCAGTTCGGCAACACCGTCCGTGAGCTCGCGGCCGGCAACCGGGCCCTCGCCCTCGGCGGGACGGCGGCGGACCAGGCGAGGCTCACCGACCTCGGCATCAACGGCATGCCGTCCCAGGACCGTGCAGACCTCCTCAGCACCACCTCCGTGTTCGACGCGCAGGGGAGCCGTGAACTGGAGAAGCTCGGTCCGCTCGACCGCATCAGCCTGAACGGTGACTCGGCGGTGGCCCGTACCCGGGTCGTCAACGAGTACGACACGGGCCGCCCGACGGACGGCACGGCGACGGTCGAGGACCAGGTCACCAAGGTCACCACGGGTGCCCAGGTGCTGGGTACCACGACCGTGGCAGACCCCCGCGTGACCCAGACGTTCTACGACTGGGCCAAGGGCCTCCCCGTCAAGACCGTCAAGGACCCGTCCGGTCTCGCCATCACGGAGACCGCCGAGTACGACAGCCAGGGCCGCGTCACCAAGCAGCTGGTGCCCGGAGCGACCGGTACCGATGCCGCGACCCGGGTGACCGCCTACTGGACGGCGACCGGCACCGGCGCCTGCGCGGGCCGCCCCGAGTGGGCCGACCAGGTCTGCTCCACCGGGCCGGCGGGCGACATCACCGGCGGCGGCTCCCAGCCGGCGCAGCTGCCGACCACCACCACCGAGTACGACTGGTGGGGCAACCCGACCAAGGTCACCGAGACCGCCAACGGCGTCACCCGCATCACCACCGACGCCTACGACGCCGCCGGCCGTCCGACCGGGACCACCCTCACCGGCGGGCTCGGACAGGCGGTGTCGGGGTCGACCGTCGAGTACGACCCGTCCACCGGGCTGACCCGCAGCGCGACCTCGGCGACGGGCGGCACGATCACCAAGGAGTACGACAAGCTCGGCCGTCAGACCTCCTACACCGACGCCGACGGCGGCGTGACCAGGACCGAGTACGACCTGCTCGACCGTCCGGTGAAGACCACCGACTCGGCTCCGTCCACCACCACCTACACCTACGACACCGCGATCGAGCCGCGCGGCCTGGTCACGAAGACGACCGACTCGGTCGCCGGTGCCTTCGAGGCCCGCTACGGCGCGGACGGCTCCGTGACCTCGGAGAAGCTCCCCGGCGGCTACACCCTCACGATCGGTGAGGACACCGTGGGCACCACCCTCTCCAGGGTCTACACCCGCGACAGCGACGGCCAGGTCGTCTACTCCGACACGGTCGAGGACTCCGCCCACGGCCAGACCGTCCGCCACAGCGGCTGGTCCGACCAGGACTACGCCTACGACGCCACCGGTCGCCTCACCCGGGTGAACGACACCGTCGGCGACGTCTGCACCACTCGCGCGTACGCCTTCGACAAGCGGGCCAACCGCACCGCCCTCATCACCACCGAGGGGACAGCCGGGGCCGCTTGCCCGACCACCGGAGGAACCACCACCACCCACACCTACGACAGCGCCGACCGCCTCGTCGACACGGGTTACGTCTACGACGCCTTCGGACGCACCACCGCGCTGCCCGGCAGCCAGATCGACTACTACGCCAACGACCTGGCCTACCGGCAGACGTCCGGCGGCCAGCGCCAGACCTGGCAGCTCGACGCGGGCCTGCGCTTCCGCTCCTGGATCGTCGAAGAGAGCACCGACGGAACCTGGACCCAGACCGCCGCCAAGGTCAACCACTACGACGGCGACGGCGACAACCCCCGCTGGATCACCGAGAGCACCGACGGCAGCATCACCCGTAACGTCGGCTCGGCCTCCGGCGACCTCGCCGCCACCACCGCCAACGCCGGCGGCACCGTCCTCCAGCTGACCAACATCCACGGGGACGTCGCCCTCCAGCTCCCGCTGGACACGGCCGAAGCCCCCCTGGTCCTGGACAGCGACGAGTACGGGAACCCCCGCACCGGCCAGCCCGCCACCCGGTACGACTGGCTCGGCGGCAAGCAGCGGTCCTCGGAGACGGTCACCGGCCTGACCCTGATGGGCGTCCGTCTGTACAACCCGGAAACCGGCCGCTTCCTGAGCGTCGACCCGGTGTACGGCGGCAACACGAACCCGTACGTGTACCCGGCCGACCCGATCAACTCGTACGACCTGGACGGCAGGGCCGCCAAGCCCCGCTCCTGCGGCTTCTGGTGCAGCGTCTTCACCGCGGCCATCGGAGCCATCGTCGGCGCCGTCTGCGCACCGTTCGCAGGTCCGATCATCTGCGGGGCGGTGGGCGGTGGCATCACCGGCTTCGCCCGCTACTACTGGACGCACAGGGACGGCCACGGGTACACCACGCGTGGCGCGATCAAGGCCGTTCTGATCGGAGCCGCGATCGGAGCGTTCACCGGATCGATCGGCAAGATCATCAAGAAGATCGGAGGCCGTGTGTTCCGCGGCTACGGTGACCGCAAGACCATCAAGGCGTGGGACGACTTCAGGAAGAAGCTGGGCGGCTGACACCGGTCCCCACCGGCAACACAGCGGTAGGCGCCCGAGGGTGGCAGAACCCTCGGGCGCCGGCAGCCGTACGGTTCAACCCACTGCGAAAGGAACGATGCGATGCTCGGCTACTGCCTGGCGGTCGTCCGCCGGCTGGCCCTGCCCGCGCTGACGACCGGCACGGTACTCGCGGCGGCCATGGCCGCCGCGCTGATCCTGGGCGACGGCACATCGTGGATCGGCGCCGCTCCCCAGGCCCTGGCGGCGGGTGTGGCGGGCGCCTTCGCGTTCGCCTTCGTCCTGACCGCCAGCACAGCGGTGGGTGCCGCCCGCACGGCTCGCCGGTACGGGCTCGCGCTCGGCCCCGGAGCCGTGGCCCTGCCCTCGGTCCGCGACGTGCGGGTGCCCGTCATCAAGGGCAGGACCGCCTTCCAGCTGACGGACGGCGTACGGCACGAGGTCGAGAAGGAGCCCCTCCTGCGGGTGAAGGAGGTCACCGCTTTCGGGCACGGCACCTTGGACCTGACCCTGCGAGGGCCGTCGGACACGACGGTCCTCGTGGAGGTCCGCGTCACGACCGGACCGAAGGAGACGGCCGTCGTCGTGGAGGCCCGTCCGGAGGCCACGTACAGACGGCTCGACACGGGGGCCTGCTGGGCCCTCGCCCGCGTCGTCGAGGAGTGCGCGGTGCGGGCCCTGCGTGCCGAGACCGCGGACGGCGCCCTTTGACGCCGGGTCACACCCGCAGAAGACTCCGCCCGGGGCCAGGAGCCCGGGGCGGAGTCCTCGTGCTGTGAGGGGCGACCACTCACGAGGTCCCGTGACCGGCATCGCCGCCGGCCTCCCTCCGCTCCACCCGCATCGCCAGCCGCCCGCACGACAGCGAGAACAACGGCGTCGGCGTCACCGGCCCCGGGGACACCGGCCGCAGACGCCACCTCCCGGCGAGGGTCGCCAGGGCGATGGTCATCTCCGTCCAGGCGAAGCCCTCGCCCAGGCAGCCGTGTTGGCCGAGGCCGAAGGGGAGGAAGGCGGCCGGGGTGACCTCCGTCGCGCGGTCGGGGAGCCAGCGGTCGGGGAGGAAGCGGTCCGGGGCCGGGAAGAGGCGGGGGTCGCGGTGGAGGGCGTACGGGGAGAACAGGACCGTCGTGCCGGCCGGGAGCGGGTAGGGGCCGAGCGCGGTGGCGCGGACGGAGGTGCGGGAGAGGAGGTAGCCCGACGGGTAGAGGCGCAGGGTCTCGGTGAGGACGCGCCGGGTGTACGGGAGGTTCGGCAGGTCGTCGAAGCCGGCGGCGCGGCCGGCGAGGACCGAGTCCACCTCGGCGTGCAGCCGCTCCTCGGCCTCGGGGTGACGGGCCAGCAGGTACAGGCACCAGGAGAGGCTGCGCGAGGTCGTCTCGGCGCCGGCGGTGAGAAGGGTCATCACCTCGTCGTGGACCTGCCGGTCCGACATCCGCTCGCCGGTCTCGGCGTCGGTCGTCTCGAGCAGCCAGGTCAGCACGTCGTCCGGGGCGTCCGCCACCAGCTCGTGGCGGTGCGCGATGACCGTGTCCACCAGGGTGTGCAGCGTGCGCGCACCGCGGGCGAAGCGCCGGTTGACCCGGGTGGGCAGCTTCGCCAGGAACGGCAGCGGGTCCGATCCGCGCGCGCCGACCCAGGCCATCACGTCCGTCATGGCCTCGACCACGGACGCGGCCTCCCGCTCGGTCACGCCCCGGCCGAACAGGCTGCGGACCACGATGGCGGTCGCGAGGTTCCCGAACTCCTCGTCGACCGCCACGGTCCCCCCGTCCCGCAGCCCGTCCGCCCAGGCGCGGGACAGCTCGGTCATGAGGTCCGCGTAGTGGCGCACGCGGGAGTGCCGGAAGGCCGGCCGGATGAGACGGCGCTGGCGGCGGTGGAACGCGCCCTTGGACAGCAGCAGGCCCCCGCCGGTGACCGGCTCCATCAGCCGGTACTGCGGGCTCGGGCCGAAGTCGTCCGCCTGCCGCACCAGGAGCTCGCGGACCAGCCGGTGGTCGGTCGCCATCAGCATCCGCCGGGCCCCCAGGCGCAGCGCCACCAGGCCGCCCCGGTCCAGGCCCTGGACCCGCTCCAGGAGGTCCAGTCGGCGGCGCTGCATCGCCAGGCCGTGGCCCAGGAAGGGGAGGGCGCCCGGGGCCTGCCGCGGCACGAGGGCGCGGGGCGGCGCGGTGGCGGTCATCGGGAGCAGCCTTCGGGGTCGGGCGTGGCGGTGGCGTGCGCCAGGGCCAGCAGGACGAAGACGTCCGCCAGCGCCGGTACGTCGTACAGCAGCGGCCTCGGACCCGCCTGGTCCGGGCGGCTGCGGTAGCCGCCGTCGGGGTGCTGCCGCTCCACCAGGTAGGCCAGGGCCCGGTCGAGGGGCCCGCCGGGGCGGGCGCGCGGGCCGCGGGCCAGGGCGATGACCGCGTACGCCGTGCTGATCGGGTCGCTCGGCTCGGCCTCGGCGTGGCCCCAGCCGCCGTCCCCGTTCTGGGTGGCCGCGAGGTGGGCGAGCGCCCGCTCGGCCGCGCGCGCCCGTGACCGGCGCTCCTCCCCGTGCGCGGCGACGCCGGTCAGCGCCAGCACCGCGCGGAACACCGCGTTGGTCGCGTTGCGGCTCCAGCTGCGCTCGAACGTGCCGTCGGGGCGCTGGTGCCGGACGACGTACCGGACGGCTTCGTCCACCTCCTCCCGCCGGTCGGGATCGTGGGCCAGCGCGCTCGCCGCCGCAGCGGTCATCGCGATCTCGGAGCTCGTCCCGCGGGCGAAGGTGGGGAAGCCCCCGTCCGGGTTGCGGAGGGCGAGGAGGTACCCCTCGGCTTCGGCGACGGCCGTGCGGTGCCGGTCGGGTGCCGCACGGCGCAGGAACTCCAGGACGTAGCAGGTGTCGTCGACGTCGCTCTGGGCGACGCCCGAGTGGAAGCCGTACCCCCCGTCCGGGTTGCGGCGCAGGGCGAGCGCGTCGGCCATCGGGGTCACGCACGCCGGGGGCGCGGGCAGCAGCGACAGGGCGAGCCCGGCGGCCGCGGTGGTGAAGACGGTCATGCCGTCGATGAACGGCATCCCGCCGTCCGGGCGGAGCCGTCCCGCGACGTGCTTCAGGACGTCGCCGAGGGCCGGGCGATGGCGTGGGGAGTGGCGCAGCGCCAGCAGCGCGAGCAGCTGGGCCAGGTTGTTGCACTCCCACGCGGGACCGGGTTCGAGGGCGGGCAGCAGGGCCCGCCAGTCCTCGTCGCGTACGACGTCGGGGTGGCCGGTGCCGTGGGCGGCGAGCACCTTGAGCGCCTTCATCTCCATGTGCAGCCAGCTCTGTTGGGGCCGCGTGTCGTACGCCTCCCAGGGGACGGCGGGGAACCCGGTCGCGCCGAGCGCGGCGAGCACCGTCCGGAACATCAGCCGCTTGCGGCCGGCCGTGAAGTGGTCGAAGCCGTCGAGCCCGGCGTCCAGCGCCGTGCCCGCGTCCATGTCGCCCTCGTCGCCTACGCGTTCACCGCGTTCACCGGCGCCGCCCAGGACCGCGCGCGCCACGGCGCACTGGAAGGGGTCGGGCGGAGCGGTCCGCAGCGTGGTGCGCAGGTACGCGGTGAGGCGGGCGGTCGCGTCGGCCTCGGCCCGCTCCTCCGTCAGGAGCGCGAGGGCGAGGGCGGACTCCAGGACCCGGCTCTCGCACGGGGCGGGCAGCAGACCGTCGGGGCCGACCGCGGCAACGACCCTTCGGGCCAGCCGGGTTCGGCAGCGGACGACGGCGGTCGCGGGCTCCGTGGTGGTGGTGGCCGTGGGCGTCGGTGATGCGTTCACGGTGTCCTTCTCACGTCGGACGGGTGGTGGGGGACGGGCGGGAGGGGGTGAGGGGTGGCAGGAGGCCGTGCGCCAGCAGGCGGGCCAGGATCCTGCGGCCCTCCGGCACGAAGGGGGCCGGCGGGTGGTCGAGGAGGTCCTGCGGCGGGGCGAAGAAGTGGTCCGCGATCTCCCGCGGGTCGACGTCCGGCGGGGCCTCGACCACCGCCACGTGCACCGCGAGCCAGCAGCGTCCGACCGGGGACGGGCGGGGCTCGTGGAGCACCGGGCGCGGTGCGGCCCGGATGCCCAACTCCTCGCGCAGTTCCCGGGCCGCGGCCTCCGCGTAGCCCTCGCCGGCCCGTGGGCAGCCGCCGATCAGGATGTCGTGGTGGGCCGGGTAGACCGCGGCCCGCGCCGACCGGCGGTACACCAGGATGCGTCCGGCGGCGTCCGCGCAGACGGTCGCCGCCACCCGGTAGTAGAGTCCCCGGGCCGCGGCCCCGCCGCGGGGGCCGCGCGTCACCCGACGGTCGTCCGCGTCGACGTAGTCCACCGTTTCGTGCGCCGTCACGCCTGCCCCTCCTGTACCGGTGACCCTCCCGCCGAGGGAGACTACCGTACGTAATCGAGTGCGTTCGCACGGTAATATCCGGTGGCTTTGCACCGCGGGGCCGTACGGCGGCCCCCGCCCGCCCGCACGATCCAGGCACGACCCAGGAGCGCCATGACCTTCGACGAGCTCAAGAGCACCCTCATCGGCATGGGAATGCCGCCCGAGCAGTTGAACCCGGACGCGCTGCGGGACGAGGCCGGACTGGACTCGCTGTTCGCGGCCGAACTCGCCCTCGTCCTGCGCCAGGAGAAGGGCATCAGGATCCCCGAGGAGGAGATCCTCTCCGCGGCCACGCTGGCCGACGTGGCCGCGGCCGTCCGGCAGCGCGCGGGAGCGGAGCGGTGACCGACGCCGCCATCACCGGGGTCGGACTGCTGACCCCCGCGGGGGACGGCCTGGAGGACACCTGGCGCCGGGTGTGCGCCGGGGAGCCGGCCGCCGCCCTCCACCGGGACGCGCACGGCACGTTCGTGGTCGGCCGGGTACCGGAGTTCGACACCGCGCGGCTGGGCGAGGCCCGGCGCTGGAAGCCCGACCGGGCGGGCCAGTTCGCCCTGCTGGCCGCGCGCGAGGCGCTGGACGACGCGGGCCTCGACCCGGCGGAGTGGGACGGGTCCCGCGTCGCCGTCCTGGTCGGTTCGGGAACGGCGGGGGCGGAGACGTACGAGCGCTATCTGCCCCTGCTGGACAGCGCTCCCGAGGACGTACCGCCGCTGGCGCTGCCCAGCAGCCTCGCCAACTCGCCCGCCGCGCTGGTGTCGATGGCCTTCGGCGCGCGCGGCACCACCGCCGTCGTCAACACGGCCTGCGCCTCCGGCGCGACCGCCCTGGCCATGGCCTGCGACCTGCTGGCCCTGGACCGCTGCGACGTGGTCCTCGTCGGCGGCACGGAGGCCGGCCTCACCCCGTACCACCTGCGGGGCTTCGACCGGCTGGGAGCCCTGTCGCGCCGCTACGAGGACCCGCTGGGCGCCTCCCGGCCGTTCGACGCGCAGCGGGACGGCTTCCTCATCGCCGAGGGGGCCGGCTTCCTCGTCCTGGAGCGGCCGGAGCACGCCACGGCCCGCGGCGCCAGGGTCAGGGCGCGGATCGTCGGGCACGGGTCGGCCTCCGACGCGCACCACGCCGTCGCCCCCCACCCGGGGGGCACGGGCATCGCCGCCGCCCTCGACGACGCGCTGCGCAACGCCGGTCTGCGGCGGCGCGACATCCAGCACGTCAACGCGCACGGCACCGGTACACCCCGCGGTGATGCGATCGAAAGCGCCGCGCTGGCCCGGGCGTTCCCCCATCAGCCGTCCGTCACCTCCACCAAGGGGGTCACCGGGCACCTGATGGGCGCGGCGGGCGCGGTGGAGGCCGCCCTCGCGACGCTCTCGCTCCAGAAGGGGGTCGTGCCGCCGACCGCCAACCTCACCGCGCCCGGACCGGGCATCGAGGTCGACGTGTCCGGCGCGGGCCGTTCGGCGCGCCTCGACACCGCGCTCTCGCTCTCCGTCGGCTTCGGCGGCCACAACGTGGCCCTCGTCCTCGCCGCCGCATGACCGCCCGCATCAGCGCGACGCGCCCCCACGTCCCCGCGCCGCGTGGCGGCGTCGCCGTGCCGCCCCGGGTGGCGCTGACCGACCGGGACCGGATCACCCTCGAACTGGCCCGGCACGGCGGCGACATGGTCCTGGGCGCCGTGCTCCGCCTGGCCGGGCCGCCGCCCGGTCCGCGGGAGCTCGTGGACCATCTGGCCGCGCGGATCGGGCGCGTGCCGGAACTCACGTACCGGCCCTACGGACTGACGGGGAGGCGCCCCTACTGGGCCCGGGACCCCGACTTCGACGTCGCCCGGCACGTGTACGAGGAGGTGCGGCCCGCCCGTCCCGGCCGCGCGGCCGACGCCGACCTGGCGGCCGTGCTCGGGCGGCCGCTGCCCGAGGACCGGCCGCTCTGGGGGGTCTGGCTGGTCCGGTCGCGCGAGCCCGGGGCGGAGGGGTACGCGCTCTGCTACCGGGTCCACCACGCCTTCCAGGACGGCCTCGCCGCGATGGCCGCCGTGGAGGCGCTGTTCGGACCGGCGCCCGGGGCCGCCCCCGTGCCGTTCGGCGACGCCGACCCCGGGGGCGCGGCGGCCCCGCCGCTCGCGGAGCCGGAGCCCGTCCCGGGGTGCCTCGTCACCGTCCGCGTCGACACCGCCGAGCTGTTCCGCACCGCCCGAGCCGCCGGGGCCTCGCTCCACCAGCTCTGCCTCGCCCTGGCGACCGCCACGGCACGGCAGTGGGCCCCGCTCGCCGGCACCGCGCCGCTGCGCGCCAACCTCGGCATCAGCCTGCGGCGGCCGGCGACGCCCGTCCGGCCGATCGGCAACCAGGTCGGCGTGCTCAGCGTCGAACTCCCCGTCGACGAGCGCGATCCGCTGCTGCGACTGCGGCGCCTGGTCCGCGGGGTGCCGGGGGACCGGCTGGTCGGCCGCGGGCGCCGCGCGCACCGGCTCCGCGCCCGCTGGCCCGTGCTCGACCGGCTCGCCCTGCGGCGCGCCATCGACCCGCGCACCGCGGCGCTGAGCGTCGCCGACGTGAGGCTGCGGCGGGTCCTGGAGTTCGCCGGGACCCCCGTGCGCCAGGCGTACCCGATCCCGGTCCTGGTGCCCGGCCAGCGCCTGTTCATCGCCTGGACCTCGTACCGCGGGCAGCTCCACGTCACCTTCCGCACCGACCGGCCGACGCCCGGGCTCGACCAGCTGCCGCGGCTGTGGCGGTCCGCCCTCGACGACCTGTGCCGCGCCCTCGACGACTGACCGGCGGGGGCCCGCGCCGTTCCCGCCGCACCAGAGACCAGAAGGAAGCCATGTCCCCCTCCACCGCGCCATCGGGTACGGAATCCCCCGCGTCCGGCCCCTCCGTCGCGTCCGGCGCCCCCGTCCCCGGCCCCACCGCGCCGCCGCCACCGCAGCCGTCGGGGGTCCCGGCGGTCCCGGCGGCCCCGTCTTCCGCGGCCGGGGTCGTCGAGCTGCTGCGGGCGGCGGCGCAGGCCGGGCCGCTGACCGAGCTCCGCATCGGCGACCGGCCGTTCGTGCTGGCGACCGGCCCCGACCAGACGCAGCAGATCCTCGCCAAGCGCCCGGACGTCTACGTCAAGCACGGGCACCGCGCACGCCCCCTCCTGGGTGACGGGCTGATCTCCGCGTCGGGCGACGCCTGGAAGCGCCAGCGCAAGCTGTTCCAGGCCCGGTTCACCGTGGCCGGGACGCGGCGCTGGGCCCACCACATCACGGCGGCGGCCGAGCGGATCGCGGCCCGCTGGGAGACGGCCGCCGACACCGGCACGTCCGTCGACCTCGGGCGGGACATGCGGTTCTTCGCGCTCGACACCATCTGGCGCACCCTCACCGGCACCCCCCTCGACGAGGTGACCGAGCGCGAACTGGAGGCCGTCGACGCGGTGGTCGCCTCCCTGCCCACGCTCGCCGGGGCCCGGCCCGACCCCGCGCTCGCCGTCGACGACGCGCTGCGGCAGATCGACACCACCGCCCACCGCGTCATCGGCCTGGCCCGCGCCCGGCGCGCGGAGGCGCGCCCCGAGGGGGCGCCGCACCTGCTCGACCTGCTCCTGGACACCGCCGAGACGCGGGCCGAGTACACCGACCGGCTCATCCGCGACGAACTCGTCACGCTCCTCGTGGCGGGACACGAGACCACCGCCCAGACCCTGTGCTGGCTCTTCGTCCTCCTCGACCGCCACCCCGAGGTCCACGACCGCTTCCTGACCGGGTACGAGGCGGCCGCGGATCCCGCCGGACGGGACGCGCTGCTGGGCGCGCTCGTCCAGGAGACGCTCCGGCTGTACCCGGCCGTCTGGCTCGTCCCCCGGCACGCGGCCCGCGACGACGTCCTCGACGGGCTGCCGATCCCCGCCGGCACCAGCGTCCTGACCTGCCCCTACCTCACCCACCGCAGCCCGGAGCTGTGGCCGGACCCCGAGCGCTTCGACCCCGCGCGCTTCCTCCCGGACGGGCGGCGCCCGCAGCACCCGGCCGCCTTCCAGCCCTTCGGCATCGGCGCGCGCGCCTGCCTCGGCCAGCACTTCGCCCTCCAGGAGATGCTCACGCTGCTGCGCCTGCTGCTCCCCGCGTACCGGCCGCGGCTGACCACCCCGCCCCGGGGCGCCGTCTTCGGCGCCAACCTGCGGCCCGACGGCCCTGTCCGGGGGACCCTGACGGCCGTCCGGCCGTGAGCCGGGGCGGGCCGGCTCCTCGGGCCGGTCCGGCGTGCGGCGCGGGGCCCGTACGCCCCGGGGCGCACCCCGCCTCGGCCGCCCGGGGGAGCCGGTTCCGTCCGCGGGGCGATCCGGGCCCGGTGTCCCGTGCGCGATCGTCGGGGCGTACGGGCCGGCCGGGCCCGTCGCGACGGAGGGAAACCCGATGCAGCCGCCCCCGCACACCGAGGAAGCCGCCGCGCGGCCCGGACGGATCCGGGCCGCCTGGCGGGCCGCGCACGAGCCCGTCGCCGGGGTGTCCCGGGGGGCCCGACTGGCCGCGTACGGAGTGGTGCTCGCGGTGCTGCCGTCGAGCCTGTGGCGGCTTCCGGCCGCCTTCGACCGGGGGATCGGCGCCGGGGAACGGTTGTACGTGGTCTTCCTGTCGGTCCTGTCCGAGGCGCTCGCCTTCACCGCGTTCGGCCTGATCGCGCGCTGGGGCGAGGTGTTCCCGCGCTGGATCCCCGTCCTGCGCGGCCTGCGGGTCCCGACGGGTGCCGCGGTGGTCCCGGCGGCGACCGGCGCGGTGCTCCTCACGTTCCTGTGGACGCTGCTGACCCCCGCCACCCAGATCCTGGGAACCACCATCCGGGGCGACGCACTGCCCGGGGACTTCCCGAGCGAGGCGGGCGGCTGGGAGGCGGCCTCGTTCTATGTCTGCTACTCGCCACTGGTGCTGTGGGGTCCGCTGCTGGCCGTGTTGACGGTGGCGTACGCGCGACGCCGACGGACGGCGGGAAACGGGGCCGTGGCGACCTGACGAGCTGTCAAGTCCTTTTCCGTGACGCGGGAAAACCCGTGGACGGCGAGGGCGCCCGCGCGGAACACTCCCCAACCTGTCCAATCAGGTCCGACAAAGCAGGGTTGGGATGGTTACGTCTGAATCACCCGGAGGTGCGCCGGCCGGCGCACCCCAGGATCCGCCCGCCAGGGGCCCGGTGCTCCTGGCGCTCCGCTTCTACGCACGGGAGCTGGCCCGGCTCACACGCCTGACCGTGCCCGCGATGCTGCTCCCGGCGCTGGGCAACATCGGCATCCACTACCTCGCGCCGCTGCTCGTCGCGAAGCTGGTCGGCCGGCTCGCCGGAGGGGCCGGCGGGGGAGTCGGCCCGGTGCTGCCGTACGTCCTCGGCTTCGCCGGGGTGCTGCTGCTCGCCGAGACGCTGTGGCGGCTCGGGCTGCACTGCCTGAACCGCCTCGACGCCCTCGGCATCGAGCACCTCTACGTCCTCGGCATGGACGAGCTGTTCGCCAAGGACGCCGCCTTCTTCCACGACAACTTCGCCGGGTCGCTGACCAAGCGGGTGCTGAGCTTCGCCTCCCGCTTCGAGGAGTTCGTCGACACCCTCACCTTCTCGGTGTTCGGCAGCTTCGTACCGCTGGTCTTCGCCTCGGTGGTGCTGTGGACGTACGAGCCGCTGCTCGTCGTCGGACTCCTGGTGATGATCGCTTTCACCGCCGTCTGCGTCCGGCCCCTCATCCGCCGCCGCCAGGCCCTGGTCCGGGACCGCGAGGAGGCGATCGCCCGGGTGTCGGGGCACGTCGCCGACAGCCTGATGAACATGGACACCGTACGGGCCTTCGCCGCCGAGGGGCGCGAGGCCGCCGAGCACCGGTCCCGCGTCGCCGAGTCGCGGCGGCTCACCCTGCGCTCCTGGGACTTCGGCAACCTGCGCATCGACACGCTCGTCGCGCCGCTGTCGGTGCTGACCAACGTGCTGGGCCTGGTGCTCGCGCTGTCGCTCGGTGCGGGCGACCACGGGGTGGAGGCGGTCGTCGTGGCCTTCACGTACTACTCCAACGCCACCCGGATCATGTTCGAGTTCAACCAGATCTACCGCCGTCTGGAGAGCTCGATGACGGAGGCCGCTCAGTTCACCGAACTGCTCCTGGCGCCGCCGGTCGTGCGCGACCCGGAGGCGCCGGAGCCGCTCCGCACGGAGGGCGCCGACGTGCGCTTCGAGCGGGTGACCTTCGCCCACTCGGGCGGGGACCCGCTCTTCGACGGGCTCGACCTGGCCGTCCCGAGCGGGGCGAAGATCGGCCTCGTCGGCCGGTCCGGCGGGGGGAAGACCACGCTCACCCGGCTGCTGCTGCGGATGAACGACATCGACGCCGGCCGGATCCTCATCGGCGGCCAGGACATCAGCCGGATGCGCCAGTCCGACCTGCGCGGGCTGATGGCGTACGTCCCGCAGGACCCGGCGATGTTCCACCGCACCCTGCGGGAGAACATCGCGTTCGCCCGTCCGGACGCCACCGAGGCCGAGATCCGGCGGGCCGCCGAGGCGGCGCACGTCACGGAGTTCGCCGACGCCCTGCCGGAGGGCTTCGGCACCATGGTGGGCGAGCGCGGCGTGAAGCTCTCCGGCGGGCAGCGCCAGCGGGTCGCCCTGGCCCGCGCGATCCTGCGCGACGCGCCCATCCTGCTCCTGGACGAGGCGACGAGCGCGCTGGACTCGGAGAGCGAGGTCCTCGTCCAGGACGCCCTGTGGCGCCTGATGGAGGGGCGCACGGCCTTCGTGGTGGCCCACCGGCTCAGCACGGTCGCGCACATGGACCGGCTCGTCGTCCTGGACCGCGGCCGGATCGTCGAGCAGGGCTCGCACCAGGAGCTCCTGGAGGCGGCCGGGGCCTACGCCCGGCTGTGGCAGCACCAGTCGGGCGGCTTCCTCGACGAGTCGGCCGAGCGGGCGGGGGTGCGCTGAGCGCGGGGTGCGTCGGCGGCGGTGCGCGCGGGAGCGGCCGGCCCTCGCCGGACCGGTGGCTCCGGACTGCGGGTGGATCCGGGCCCGGCTACGCTGGGCCCGGACCCTATGTCCGTTTCATTCCTTTTATTAGCATTCTCGTTCCTCCGGGAGTCACGTGGTCACCCCGCAGCCCGTCCTCGCCCCTCCCTCGAAGGCCGCCGTGTTCCTGGTGGCCACCGTGAACCCCGGCGGCGAGGCCGCGGTGCGCGACGCGCTGGACGGGTTCGCCGGCCTGGTCCGCTCCGTGGGCTTCCGCGAGCCCGAGGGGGCGCTCAGCTGCGTGGTCGGCATCGGCGCCACGGTCTGGGGCCGCCTCTTCGACGGGCCCCTCCCGCGCGAGCTGCACCCCTTCGTCCCCCCTGGAGGGCCTCCGGCACCGGGCCCCCGCCACGCCCGGGGACCTGCTCTTCCACGTACGCGCCCAGCGCATGGACCTCTGCTTCGAGCTGGCCCGGCTGATCGCGCGGAGCCTCGCGGGTGCCGTGACCGTCGTCGACGAGGTGCACGGCTTCCGCTACTTCGACGAGCGTGACCTGCTGGGATTCGTCGACGGCAGCGAGAACCCCGAGGGCGGGGGTCGCGGCCGGGGCCGTCCTCGTCGGCGACGAGGACCCCGGATTCCGGGGCGGCAGCTACGTGATCGTGCAGAAGTACCTGCACGACATGACGGCCTGGCAGGGGCTCACCGTCGACGAGCAGGAACGCGTGATCGGCCGCCACAAGGCGGACAACGTCGAGCTCCCCGACGACGTGAAGCCGCCCGACTCCCACGTCGCGCTCAACACCATCACCGACGAGGACGGCACCGAGCGGCAGATCCTGCGCGCCAACATGCCGTTCGGGAACGTCGGCAGCGGCGAGTTCGGCACGTACTTCATCGGCTACGCCCGGACCCCCGCCGTGACCGAGCTGATGCTCTCCCACATGTTCCTCGGCGACCCGCCCGGCACCACCGACCGCATCCTCGACTTCTCGACGGCCGTGACGGGCTGCCTCTTCCACGTGCCGAGCGCCGACTTCCTCGACGACCTGCCGGACCCGCCGACCGCGGCGGCCACGGCGACGGCCGGGTCCGCCGCCGCGACCACCCCGGCCCCCTCGGTCGTGCGTACGGCCCCCGGCGGCACCCTCGGCATCGGCAGCATGAAAGGAGCGTGACCCGTCATGACGGCTTCCGCCGACCCGGCCGGCACCACCAACCTGCACCGCGAACTCGCCCCCGTCACCCAGGCCGCCTGGGAGCAGATCGAGGAGGAGGCCCGGCGCACCTTCCGGCGCCACGTCGCGGGCCGCCGGGTCGTCGACGTGCCCGACCCCGCGGGCCCCGGCCTCGCCGCCGTCGGCACCGGACACCTCACCGGCATCGACCCGCCCGCCCCCGGGGTGACGGCCCGGCTGCGCGAGGCGAAGCCGCTCGTCGAACTGCGGGTGCCGTTCACCGTCAGCAGGGCCGCCGTGGACGACGTCGAGCGCGGCTCGAGCGACTCCGACTGGCAGCCGGTGAAGGACGCGGCGCGGGCCATGGCCTTCGCCGAGGACCGGGCCGTCTTCGACGGCTACCCGGCCGCGGGCATCGACGGGCTGCGGAACCGCAGCTCGAACCCGGTGCTCAGCCTGCCCGCCGAGCCGCGCGACTACCCGGACGCGGTCAGCCGCGCCCTGACCTCGCTGCGGCTCGCCGGCGTCGACGGCCCGTACGCGCTGCTGCTCGGCGCCGACGAGTACAGCGCCGTCAGCGAGACCTCCGACCACGGCTACCCCATCGCCGCGCACCTGGCCCGGATGCTGGACGGCCCGCCGCTGTGGGCGCCGGCGCTCAGCGGCGCGTTCGTCCTGTCCACCCGGGGCGGCGACTTCGAGCTGCGGCTCGGCCAGGACGTGGCGATCGGCTACACGTCCCACGACGCGCACGGCGTCGAGCTGTACTTCCAGGAGACGCTGACCTTCCTGACCTACACGGACGAGGCCGTCGTCGTCCTCCGGCACTGAGCCCGTGACGCGCGAGCTGCTGCCGCTGGCCGCGGTCCCCCGGCTGGTGGGCTCGGCCGTCGTCGGCGTGCTCGTCGGCCTGCTCGTGGGCGTGCTGACCCGGGTGTCGCTGGGCACCCTGTCCGGGATCGCCGCCGGGGAGTCGGTCTTCGTCGTCACCGGCTGGGCCGTGCTCTGGCCGATGGACGCCGCCGCCACCCGCCGCAACGTCGGCCGGGAGGACTTCCGGCCGCTCCTGGCCGAGATCGTGGTGGTCTCCGCCGCGCTGTGCGGCCTCGTCGCCATCGTGCTGCTGCTCCTGGGAGCCGACCCCGGCACGGGGCACGCCGCCGCGGCGACCGCGCTCGCCGGCGTCTTCATGGCCTGGGCGGCGCTCCACCTGATGTACGCGACCCGTTACGCGGACATGTTCTACGGGGAGCCCGGCGGCGGGATCGACTTCCACTCCGAGGAGCCGCCGCGGTTCAGCGACTTCCTCTACTTCAGCTACAACCTCGGCATGACCTACCAGGTGTCCGACAACGACGTCTCCAGCCAGGCGATCCGCGCGGTGGTGCTGCGGCACTGCCTGCTGTCGTACGTGTTCGGCGCGAGCATCCTCGCGACCACGATCAACCTGGTGGCGAGCCTCGTCACGAGCTGAGGGACACCACCGTCGCCGTGGTGGTGCCCTCCGGCGTCCGGTACGTGACGGTGTCGCCCGCGTGGCGCCCCAGCAGCGCCCGCCCCAGGGGGCTGTCGGCGGTCACCAGGTCCAGGTCGGGGGCCTCGGCCAGCTCGCCCACGTGGACGGTGGACTCCGCGCCGTCCGCGAAGCGCACGGTGACGGTGCTGCCCACGCCCACCGCGTCGGCCGGCGGCGGTCCGGCGACGGCGCCCTCGCGCAGCCGCCCCTCGATCGCGCCGATCCGCTCGTCCAGGCGGGCGACGTCGTCGGCCCGCTGCAGCTCGTCGGCCTCGTCCGCCCGGTCGCCCACCGGGTCCTCGGACCGCAGCGTCGCCGCCACCTTCGCGCGGTCGGCGCGCAGCTCCGCGAGTTCCCGCTCCAGGGCGCGCCGGGCTTCGGGGCTGATGGGCTGGGGACCGTCGGTCATGGCTGCTCCCGCGTCACTGGTGGGGCGGAGGGGACATGGCGTTCCCATTACCGCACCACCGGACGGGCCGGGCAAACGGGGCGCGCGCCCGAGGGCCGCCCGCCCCGTCCGGAGTCACGCGGGGGCGGGCCCCGTGGAGGCCCTGATCACCAGCTCCGGGTCGAACAGGAGCTCGCCCGTGGGGACCTCCCGGTTGCTGACCAGGGCCAGCACGCCGCGGCCCCACCTCCAGGGCGAGGCGGTCGGCGGGCTGGCGGACCGTGGTGAGGGCCGGGTCGGTGAACTCGGTGACGGTCGACCCGTCGTAGCCCACCACCGACACGTCGCCGGGCACCGAGAGGCCCAGCCGGCGGATCCCGCGGACCGCGCCCAGCGCCATGAAGTCGCTGGCCGCGACGATCCCGGTGGCGCCCAGGCCGACCAGCGAGGTGGCCGCCGACTGGCCGCCCTCCACGCTGTAGGACTGGCGGACCACCCAGCGCTCCGCGTCGTCGATGCCGCGCCGGGCCATGGCCGCCACGAAGCCCCGTACCCGCCGGTCCGCGGGCCGGTTGCCCGAGGGACCCGAGGCCATGCCGATCCGGCGGTGGCCGAGCCGGTGCAGATGGTCCACGGCCAGCTCGGCGGCGAGGGCGTCGTCGGTGGAGAAGACCGGGGCGGGCACCCCGTCCGCGAACTCGCCGTTGATGCCCACGTACGGCACGCGGCGCTGCCGCAGCAGCTCGTAGCCGTCGGTGTCCGCCGCCCTCCACGGTGTTGGAGGCGGAGAGGAAGACGACGGCCGCGATGCCCTTGTCCACGAGCGAGCTGAGGAAGTCCAGCTCCTGCACGCCGCCGGGGAAGACCGGGCAGAGCACCGTCTTCAGGCCGTGCGGGGCGAGCGCCGACTCGATCCGCTCGGCGACGTCCGCGAAGAACGGGTTCGACACGAACTCGGTCACCACGGACGACCAGTTGCCCCTGCGTCTGACGCTCGTAGCCGAGCTCGGCCATCGCCTGCTCGACGGCCTCGCGGGTCTTCTTCGACACCCCCTGCCGCCGGTTGATCACCCGGCTGACGGTGGCCTCGCTGACCTGAGCCCGGGCTGCGACGTCGGTGATGCCGACCTTCATCGCGGTCCTTCCGTGAGTACGAGCGAAACCAGGCCGCCGCGCGGTACGGCCAGGGAACGGGGCCCCTGGGGCGGGAGCGACAGCGGATCAGCCATCATACGCCGTCCGCGTCCGTGCACCTCGGCGGTCACGCCCCTGCCCGCCGTCCAGGACCTCCACACCAGCCGGTCCCGGTCCGA